>NZ_JAMYDZ010000035.1:0-54844 GCF_024129905.1 Pseudomonas sp. 21LCFQ010
TGGGCCTTGGCATGCGCCAGACGCGCAGGGTTCAGGTCACCGACGATCACCACGGCAGCGCCCAGCAGGCGCGCCGAAGCGGCAGCGGCCAGACCCACAGGGCCGGCGCCGGCGACATAGACCGTGCTGCCTGGGCCAACGCCAGCGGTCACCGCACCGTGGAAGCCGGTAGGCAGAATGTCCGACAGGCAGGTCAGGTCACGGATCTTTTCCATGGCCTTGTCGCGGTTCGGCAGTTTCAGCAGGTTGAAGTCGGCGTAGGGCACCAGCACGTACTCGGCCTGGCCACCGGTCCAGTCGCCCATGTCAACGTAACCGTAAGCACCGCCCGGACGGGCCGGGTTGACGGTCAGGCACACGCCGGTGTGCATCTCTTTGCACGAGCGGCAACGGCCGCAGGCCACGTTGAACGGCACCGAGACCAGGTCACCGATTTTCAGGCTCTCGACGTCCGAGCCTTTCTCGATCACTTCACCGGTGATCTCGTGGCCCAATACCAGGCCGATCTGCGCCGTGGTACGGCCACGCACCATGTGCTGGTCGGAACCACAGATGTTGGTGGCGACCACCTTGAGGATCACACCGTGCTCAATCTTCTTGCCGCGCGGGTCCTGCATTTTCGGGTAATCGATTTTTTGTACTTCGACCTTGCCAGCGCCGAGATACACCACACCGCGATTTCCAGACATCTTGTCACCTCTCTAGTTTTTTTTAACGAGGAGTCGCCGCACGTTTGGTGCCCAGTGTCGAATCTGGCCAGGCATCGGCCCGCCACTGAACCTGCCACGCACAACGTGTCGCTTGCAGCTAAGGATGCGCCGATTCAAACCGGGCTTTTTCGGTCACACCGCCCTCAGCTATCTCAAAAACGACAAGCACAGAAATAAGCCGCGATTTTGTCCGGACCTGAATTTCAGCCAGGCCAAAACGCCGGAATTGAGCATAGAAGCTCATCCGGGATTTGCGTGTTTAAAACGACAGAGCCTCAGCCCGCAAAGCGGACTGAGGCACGGAGGTAAACCTGAGAGGCCGGGTTACAGAACGACGGTGCGGTTGGCGTTGAGAAACACCCGCCGCTCGATGTGATAACCCACAGCCCGCGCCAGCGTCAGGCACTCGATATCGCGGCCCCTGGCGATCAGGTCTTCGGGGTAGTACGAGTGGTCGACCACTTCCACGCCCTGGGCAATGATCGGCCCTTCGTCGAGGTCGTTATTGATGTAGTGCGCCGTGGCGCCAACCATCTTCACGCCCTTGTTGTAGGCCTGGTGATAAGGCTTGGCGCCCTTGAAACCCGGCAACAGCGAGTGGTGAATGTTGATGGCCTTGCCATCGAGCTTGCGGCACAACTCCGGCGACAGGACCTGCATGTAACGGGCAAGAATCACCAGCTCTGCGCCGGACTCTTCGACCACCTGCATCACCTTGGCTTCCTGACCCGGCTTGTCGTTCGGATCCAGCGGGAAGTGATAGTAGGGAATCGAATGCCAGGCGGCCAACGGCTCCAGATCCGGATGGTTGGAGACCACCGCGACCACGTTCATCGACAACTGATTGATCCGCTGGCGGTACAGCAGATCGTTGAGGCAATGATCGGCCTTGGAGACCATGATCACGACTTTGGGGCGGTAGTTGGGGGCCGTCAGCTCGAAGACCATCCCGAACCCCGCGCCACGCTCGGCAAGGCCACTGCGAAAGGCAGCCTCGTCAAAGCCATCTGGCTGGCGGAATTCGACACGAATGAAAAAGCGCGCGGACAACCGGTCATCGAACGAATGATGCTCGGTGACATAGCAGCCCTGCTCGAACAGGTAGCGCGTAACCGCATCAACAGTACCCAAGACGCTGGGGCAGTCGGCGGTGAGAATCCAGGTATCGGGGGCACGGCTCATGAGTCATCCTTTTTGCAGATGTGAAACCGGCAGGAGCGGCTTTAGCCGCGAAAGGGTCAGGCCCGATCGCGGCTAAAGCCGCTCCTGCGACAGATCAATCAGCCCTTGATACCCAGGCCGTATTCCGCCGAAGCATCCTGCAGCCACAGCCACCAGTAGTCGGAGAAGCTGCGGCGCACCAGCAGCTCCCAGGTTTCTTCGCCGGTGCGGCGAATCACCAGTTGCGACTTGGCGAACACCGTACCCACGGCCTTGCCGACCGGGAAGTTGCTGGGGTGAACATCGTAGCTGGTGGATTTTTTCAGCACATCGACCACGTTCGGGCCGCTCAGCTCAAGAATCGACCAACCGCCGCTGACGTTGACGATAGCAATATGCTGACCGTCCAGCGCAGCGCGCAGCTTCTGCTCGGTTTCCAGTTCGGTCCCGGTCGGTACGATCAGTACCCACTCATCGGGGCCAAGCCATTGCAGCGAGCGCTCGCCGTCGATCACCAGACCCAGCGGGCCTGGCAGTTCCAGACCCAGGGCTTTTTTAACGCCGGTTGCGAAAGCCTTGTCATGACCATTACCACGAATGGTCAGGTGACCCAGCAGGTTCTTGTCGCGCAGCGACACGCCAGGGTTGGTGTTGCCTTTACCAACCAGTTTGTCCAGGCCCGCGTGGAACAGCGGTTGCTCGGCCTTGGCACCGGTGGTTGGACGTTGCTGGTATACGTTGACTGTAGTCATGACGCACCTGTTATCAATTCTGTTGTATAGCCGGGTTTCGATCTTGTGGGAGCGAGCTTGCTCGCGAAAGCCATTTGCCAAGCGCTACAAATGTGGCGTTTGGCACGGCCATTTCGCGACCAAGGTCGCTCCTACACGTTCTGGCGCTCGTTCTTCGGATCGAAGAACACGGTCGAAACGATCTCGGCCTCGATCACGCTGCCATCGGCCAGCGGCGCGTAGACCTTCTCGCCCATACGGTTGATACCGCCTTTGACCACGGCCAGGGCAAACGAATAGCCCAACGAGTTGTGCGCGTAGCTGGAGGTCACGTGACCGACCATCTTCATCGGGATCGACTGGTTAGGATCGAACACCAGCTGGGCACCTTCCGGCAGCCAGCGTTTCGGGTCCAGCGGCTTGAGACCGACCAGTTGCTTGCGCTGCTCGCGCACGCAGTCTTCGCGGTTCATGCCACGCCAGCCGATCCACGAGAACGGTTTGGTGCGGCCTACACACCAGCCCATGTTCAGGTCGTCCGGGGTCATCGAGGAGTCAGTGTCCTGACCGACGATGATGAAGCCTTTCTCGGCCCGCAGCACGTGCATGGTTTCGGTGCCGTACGGGGTCAGGTTGTACTTCTTGCCGGCCTCGGCGATCTTCTCCAGCACACCCATGGCGTAGTCAGCCTGGACGTTGACTTCGTACGACAGCTCGCCTGTGAACGAAATCCGGAAGATCCGCGCCGGTACGCCGGCCACTTCGCCTTCTTTCCAGGTCATGAACGGGAACGCTTCACGGCCCAGGTCGATGTCGGTCAGTTCCGACAGCAGTTTGCGACTGTTCGGGCCCGACAGGGTCAGGGTCGCCCAGTGGTCGGTCACGGAGGTGAAGTACACCTTCAGGTCCGGCCATTCGGTCTGCTGATACAGCTCCAGCCACTGCAGAACGCGCGCCGCGCCGCCGGTGGTGGTGGTCATCACGAAATGGTTGTCGCCGACACAGGCGGTCACGCCGTCATCGAATACCATGCCGTCTTCTTTACACATCAGGCCGTAACGCGCCTTGCCCACATCCAGCTTGGTCCAGGCGTTGGTGTAAACGCGGTTGAGGAACTCGCGGGCATCAGGGCCCTGGATGTCGATCTTGCCGAGGGTCGAAGCGTCCAGCAGGCCGACGCTGTCACGCACTGCCTTGCACTCACGGGCCACGGCCGCGTGCATGTCTTCACCACCTTTGGGGAAGTACCAAGGGCGCTTCCACTGGCCGACGTCTTCGAACTCGGCGCCGTTTTTCACGTGCCAAGCGTGCAGTGCGGTGAAACGCACTGGCTCGAAGATGTGACCGCAGTGACGGCCGGCCACCGCACCGAAGGTCACCGGTGTGTAGTTGGGGCGGAACATGGTGGTGCCCATCTCGGGGATGGTCACGTTCAGCGAACGGGCGGCGATGGCCAGACCGTTGACGTTACCCAGTTTGCCCTGATCAGTACCGAAGCCCAGCGCGGTGTAGCGCTTGACGTGCTCGACCGACTCGAAGCCCTCACGGGTTGCCAGTTCAATGGCCGCTGCGGTGACGTCGTTCTGCAGGTCGACGAACTGCTTCGGCGCACGGGCGGTGCCCTTGTCGTGCGGCACCTGGAACAGCGCGACAGTCGGCTCTTCGGTACGACTTACGGTTTTCGGCAGCACGCCTTCGACCGCCTGGAAACCGGCTTCGCTGGCCGCACGCACGCCACCTTCGAAACCATCGGCCAGGGTGTCGCCCAGGCTGTAAACGCCGTTCAGACCACCGACGCAAACACGCTTCTGAGGGGCATCGCCGGCCACGAAGCCAAGAATGTCTTCACGCCATACCGGACGGCCGCCCAGGTGCGAAGCCAGGTGCACGACCGGGCTGTAGCCGCCGGAGCTGGCGATCAGGTCAGCATCGAGCCATTCACCAGGGCTGGTGACTTTCATGCTTTTCAGGTCGATGGCCGCCACGCGGGCACCGGTCACACGCTTGGTGCCACGAGCTTCGATCACCGCACTGGAGGTCAGGATGCGCAGGCCTTTGGCACGCGCCTCTTCAACCAGCGAACCACGCGGGTTATGACGGGCATCGGCAATCGCCACCACTTGCAGGCCGGCATCCAGCCAGTCCAGCGCCACGCGGTAGGCATAATCATTGTTGGTCGACAGCACCAGCTTCTTGCCCGGTGCCACGCCATAACGACGCACGTAGGTCGACACGGCACCGGCCAGCATGTTGCCCGGTACGTCGTTGTTGGCGTAAACCAGCGGCCGCTCGTGGGTACCGGTGGCCAGCACAACCCGCTTGGCACGTACACGGTGCACACGGTGGCGAACCTGGCCGATCGGCGCACGGTCACCCAGGTGGTCGGTCAGACGCTCGTGAATGGTCAGGAAGTTGTGGTCGTGGTAGCCGTTGACCGTAGCGCGAGGCAGCAGCACGACGTTCTTCAGGCCCGCCAGTTCGGCAACCACGCTGGCAACCCATTCGGTGGCCGGCTTGCCGTCCAGGCTTTCGCGGGTGTCGAGCAGGCTGCCGCCGAACTCTTCCTGTTCGTCAGCCAGGATCACCCGGGCACCGCTGCGCGCAGCGGCCAGGGCTGCGGCCAGACCGGCAGGGCCGGAACCGACCACCAGCACGTCGCAGTGCTGGTTGTAGTTGTCGTAGCGGTCAGGGTCGTTTTCCAGAGGAGAACGGCCGAGACCTGCGGCCTTGCGGATGTACTTTTCGTAAGTCATCCAGAACGACTGCGGGTACATGAAGGTCTTGTAGTAGAAGCCCGGTGGCATCATCTTGCCGCCGACTTTACCCAGAATGCCCATCACGTCGGTGTTGACGCTCGGCCAGCCGTTGGTGCTGGTGGCGACCAGCCCGGTGTACAGCGCCTGTTGTGTGGCCCGCACGTTCGGAATCTGGGTGGCCTCGGTGGCACCGAGTTGCAACACAGCGTTCGGCTCTTCGGCACCGGCGGCAAAGATGCCGCGCGGACGCGAGTACTTGAAGCTGCGGCCGATCACATCAACACCGTTGGCCAGCAGAGCGGACGCCAGAGAATCACCGGCAAAGCCTTGGTAGGTCTGACCGTTGAAGGTGAAGTTCAGCACCTTGCTACGGTCGATACGGCCGCCATTGGGCAGACGATTGGTCTGGCTCATACCTTTTCTCCCTCGGCGGTGAACTGTGGCTTGGCGCCAATCGGATAGGTTTCGAGAATTTCGTAGGTCACGGTATTGCGGGTGACGTTGAAGTACTGACGGCAGCCGGCAGCGTGGTCCCACAGTTCATGGTGAATACCGCGCGGGTTATCACGGAAAAACATGTAGTCGCCCCACTGCTCGTCGGTGCAGGCATTCGGGTCCAGCGGGCGCGGAATGTGCGCCTGGCCGGCCGAGTGGAATTCCTCTTCGGAGCGCAGCTCGCCACAGTGAGGACAGAAGATTTGCAACATGTTCGGACTCTCCTGTTAGTGAGCGACGGCAGCAGCGCCGTGTTCGTCGATGAGGGCACCGTTGTGGAAACGGTCGATGGAGAACGGTGCCGCCAACGGGTGCATCTCGCCCTTGGCAAGACTGGCGGCAAACACGTTGCCCGAACCCGGCGTGGCCTTGAAGCCACCGGTACCCCAACCGCAGTTGAAGAACATGTTCGGCACCGGTGTCTTGGAGATGATCGGGCAGGCATCCGGCGAAGTGTCGACGATACCGCCCCACTGACGGTTCATGCGCACCCGCGACAGGATCGGGAACATCTCGACGATGGCCTGGATGGTGTGCTCGATCACCGGGTACGAACCGCGCTGGCCGTAGCCGACCCAGCCGTCGATACCGGCACCGATCACCAGGTCGCCCTTGTCGGACTGGCTGATGTAACCGTGTACGGCGTTGGACATGATCACGCTGTCGATGATCGGCTTGATCGGCTCGGAAACCAGCGCCTGCAGCGGGTGCGATTCCAGCGGCAGACGGAAGCCCGCCAGTTTGGCCATGTGCCCGGAGTTACCGGCAGTGACCACCCCGACGCGCTTGGCGCCAATGAAGCCCTTGGTGGTTTCGACACCGATGCACACGCCGTTCTGCTTGCGAAAACCGGTCACTTCGGTCTGCTGGATCAGGTCGACGCCCAGGGCGTCGGCGGCACGGGCATAGCCCCAGGCCACAGCATCGTGACGAGCCACGCCGCCACGGCGTTGTACGGTGGCGCCGAGGATCGGGTAGCGGGTGTTCTTCGAGCAGTCCAGGTACGGAATCTCGGCCGCGACCTGTTCAGTGTTGAGCAGCTCACCGTCCACCCCGTTGAGGCGGTTGGCGCTGACCCGACGCTCAGAATCACGGATGTCCTGCAGGGTGTGGCACAGGTTGTAGACGCCGCGCTGGGAGAACATCACGTTGTAGTTGATGTCCTGCGACAGGCCTTCCCACAACTTCATGGCGTGCTCGTACAGGTGGGCCGATTCGTCCCACAGGTAGTTGGAGCGCACGATAGTGGTGTTACGGGCGGTGTTGCCGCCGCCCAGATAACCCTTCTCGATCACCGCCACGTTGGTGATGCCGTGTTCCTTGGCCAGGTAGTAGGCGGTCGCCAGACCATGGCCGCCACCGCCGACGATGACCACATCGTAGACCTGCTTGGGCGTTGGCGTGCGCCACATGCGCTGCCAGTTCTCGTGGTGGCTGAGGGAGTGCTTGAAAAGGCCGAAGCCCGAATAACGTTTCATGTAAGGCGACTCCTGACTCAGCGGTAAACCGGGAAATCGGCGCACAGGGCGGCAACATGGCTGGCGACGTTAGCCTCGACATCGGCATCGCCGAGGTTGTCGAGGATGTCGCAGATCCAGCCGGCCAGCTCGATGCATTGGGTTTCTTTGAAGCCACGGCTGGTGACAGCCGGGGTGCCGATCCGCAGGCCCGAAGTCACGAACGGCGACTGCGGGTCATTCGGTACGGCGTTCTTGTTGACGGTGATGTGCGCGCGGCCCAGGGCGGCGTCAGCATCTTTACCGGTCAGGCCCTGACGGATCAGGCTGACCAGGAACAAGTGGTTGTCAGTACCGCCGGAGACCACGTCGAAGCCGCGGTCGATAAACACCTTGGCCATGGCCTGGGCATTATTGATGACCTGCTGCTGGTAAGCCTTGAAGCCTGGCTCCAGCGCCTCTTTGAAGCACACGGCCTTGGCGGCGATGACGTGCATCAGCGGGCCGCCCTGAGCGCCGGGGAATACGGCGGCGTTGAGTTTTTTCTCGATCTCTTCGTTGGCCTTGGCCAGGATCAGGCCGCCACGTGGACCGCGCAGGGTCTTGTGGGTGGTGGTGGTCACCACGTCAGCGAACGGGATCGGGTTGGGGTACAGGCCCGCTGCGACCAGACCGGCCACGTGGGCCATGTCGACGAACAGCAGCGCACCGACCTTGTCAGCGATGGCGCGAAAGCGCGGGAAGTCCAGGGTCTTGGAGTAGGCCGAAAAACCGGCAACGATCATCTTTGGCTTGTGCTCGACGGCCAGGCGCTCGACTTCGTCGTAGTTGATCAGACCGGTGTCGGTGTCGATCCCGTACTGCACGGCGTTGTACAGCTTGCCCGACGAAGAAACCTTGGCACCGTGGGTCAGGTGACCGCCATGGGCCAGGCTCATGCCCAGGATGGTGTCGCCGGCTTGCAGCAGCGCCAGGTAGACCGCCGAGTTGGCCGAGGAGCCGGAGTGCGGCTGGACGTTGGCGTAATCAGCGCCGAACAGTTCCTTGGCGCGATCGATGGCCAGTTGCTCGACCTTGTCGACGTGCTCGCAGCCGCCGTAGTAACGCTTGCCCGGATACCCTTCGGCGTACTTGTTGGTCAGGCCACTGCCCTGCGCTTGCATGACGCGCTTGCTGGTGTAGTTTTCAGAGGCGATCAGTTCAATGTGGTCTTCCTGACGCTGCTCTTCGGCATTGATGGCCGCCAACAGTGCATCGTCATAACCCTGAATCTGGTCTTGTTTGCTGAACATCGCGGTCTCCCCAGCGGCGTCGCGGCGCCATTCATTATTGGATAGGGTGGGTTCATCACCCAGTGGCTGAGATGGTAGGCCGGCGGCGTCCTGCCCAGATGCCTGCACACGCCACGCAAAGGTGCTTTTACGACATGGATTTGACGGCGTGGAACATTCCGCCATGCGCCGTCGTCGCGGCGCCTCTGAAAAGCCCTGCAAGTGACGCGCAAAGCCCTGTAAACCGTGCCTTTGCGCGATCAGCAGGCGAGCCACAGCAACCGAGGGCTGCGGCGGTTTTACCGGGAAAAAGAGGGGAATCGGGAGAGGAGAATGGCGTATTCAGACAAGTGACGCGGGTCATTGCAGGAGCGGCTTTAGTCTTCGCGGATAAATCCGCTCCTGCACGCAACGGCTATCAGGCGTCCGGCTTGCCCGGTGCCTGTGCATCAGCACGGAACATGGCGCGGATGCCGCGCACCGCCTGACGGATCCGGTCCTGGTTCTCGATCAGGGCAAAACGCACATGGTCGTCACCGTATTCACCAAAACCGATACCCGGCGAGACGCACACCTTGGCCTCGGCCAGCAGCTTCTTGGCGAATTCCAGCGAGCCCAGATGGGCATAAGCCTCGGGGATCTTCGCCCAGACGTACATCGAGGCCTTGGGGTTCTCGACCATCCAGCCCAGCTCGTGCAGGCCCTTGACCAGCACATTGCGGCGCTGGCGATACTGTTCGGCGATATCCAGCACACACTGCTGGTCGCCTTCCAGTGCCGCGATGGCTGCTACCTGCAGCGGCGTGAAGGTGCCGTAGTCGTGGTAGCTCTTGATTCGCGCCAGGGCGCCGACCAGTTCCGGATTACCGACCATAAAACCAATCCGCCAGCCGGCCATGTTGTAACTCTTGGACAGGGTGAAGAACTCCACCGCAATGTCCTTGGCACCCGGAACCTGCATGATCGAGGGTGCCTGCCAGCCGTCGTAGACGATGTCGGCATAGGCCAGGTCGTGAACCACCAGCACGTCGTACTGCTTGGCCAGCGCAACCACGCGCTCGAAGAAATCCAGCTCAACGCATTGCGCGGTGGGGTTGGACGGGAAGCCGAGGATCATCATCTTGGGCTTGGGAATCGAGCCACGAATGGCCTTTTCCAGCTCGGCGAAAAAGTCCACGCCCGGCACCAGCGGCACCGAACGCACCTGGGCGCCGGCAATCACGGCACCGTAGATGTGGATCGGGTAACTGGGGTTGGGCACCAGCACCGTATCGCCCTGGTCGAGGGTGGCGAGCATCAGGTGCGCCAGGCCTTCCTTGGAACCGATGGTGACAATGGCTTCGCTTTCCGGGTCGATATCGACTTCGTAGCGCTTTTTGTACCAGTTGGAAATCGCCCGACGCAGGCGTGGAATACCCCGTGAAGTGGAGTAACCGTGGGTGTCTTCGCGCTGGGCGACGGTGACCAGCTTTTCCACGATGTGCGGCGGCGTAGCCCCGTCGGGGTTACCCATGCTCAGGTCGATGATGTCTTCACCGCGACGACGAGCAGCCATTTTCAGCTCGGCGGTGATATTGAAGACGTACGGGGGGAGTCGATCGATGCGCGCAAAGCGGCGCGGCGAACCTTGGTCAGCCATGAGAATCTCGCAAACGTAAGCGCCCGGAACCGTCCGAGCGACGCAGGCCGCATGAGGCGGCCTGCGCGCAAGATAAGCGCAGTGCCAGTATCTTGTCTACACCCTTGGGTTTCGAACGCTGGTTGCCAGCAGCGCAGTCCCCACCCAGAGCGGTGGCAGCCTTTGACTGCTGGTCAGCGCTTCAGGCCCCGGCGGCTTCGGCCTTGTCCTTGACCGGGGCTTTTTTCGTCGGTTCGGTCTTGGCCGGCGCCTTGTTGGCCGGTTCTTTCTTTGCTGGCTCTTTCTTGGCCGGTTCCTTGTGCGCTGGCGCCTTATGAGTGGCCTCTTTACTGACCGGCTCTTTCTTCACCGCGTCCTTGGCTGGCTCGACCCTGGCCGGAACCACCGGTGCAGGGGCTGGCTCAGGTGCCGGGGCCGGGGCTACGGGGGCAGCAACCACTGGGGCCGGGGCTTTTTCTGCTGGTTTTTCTTCGCCACCAAACATCCGCGAGAAGAAGCCCGGCTGCTCATCCTTTTTCGCCGGCGCCACTGCCGGAGCCGGTGCCGGCGGGATCACTTTCGGCTCGAACGACTTGCCGGCCGCCAGATCCTGCACCTGGCTGGCTGCGCGCTGGCCGCTGCGCAGCGCGCCTTCCAGGGTGCCGGGGTACAGGGTGTCGGTGTGCTCACCGGCAAACGCGACGCGCTGCACCGGTTTTTCCCAGACCCGCCAGAACTTGCTGATCTGCCCCGGACCATAGGCCAGGTACGAACCGCCCATCCCCGGGTCGACGCTGTAGCGGCGGATTTCATAACCGGTATAGGCACCGCGTGCCTGTGGATAGAACGCATGCAGGCGGATCAGCACCTGATCGACCAGTTGCTTGTCACCAAACGCCTGCATGATCCGCGCGTTGTCGCCCGACAGGTTGATCACCACGTTGGCGCCGCCCTTGAGCGCCGGTTCGATCCACAGCATGCCAAGCCCGGTGTTGCTGAAAATCTCGCCCGACAGGCGCGCCTTGCTGTCCCACACCGGGGTTTTGAACTTGAGCATGATCTGGTCGCGCCAACCGTAGTTGGTGCTGCGCAGCGCGCCCAGGTATTTGTCGCCCAGCGCCGGGGTCATCTGGATTTTCGCCAGCGCCCGCAGCGGCACGGCCAGCACCACGTAATCGGCGCTGTAGCCGACGCTGCCAACCTTGACCGTCACGCTGTCCTTGTCCTGAATAATCGCCGACACCGGCGACTGAGTCTTGATCGACTTCAACTGCCTGGTAAACGCCTCGGTCAGCACCGCGCTGCCACCGGGCAACCGCGCCGCACGACGGTCGCGGTCATCGACGCCACGGTACACCCGGGTCTGCTGGGCAAAGTACAGCAGCGACAGGCGCGAAGGCTCGTCGTAGCGGGTACGGATTTGCTGGTTGATCAACTGCCGGGCGGTTTCTGGCAGATTCTGCCGGTCCAGCCAGTTGGACACGTTGATCTGGTCCAGGGCAAACAGCGTGCTGTTGGCTGCCGGGTTCTCCGGGTCGTCGATGGAGCGCGCCAGATTATCCAGCGTCTCTTCGTAACGCTTGAGTGCCTCGGCAGTGGCAGGCTGCTTGACGGCCAGGTCTGCGGCGCTGAAGTGCACGCCGTCGATCAGGTAGCTGGGCGTGCGGACAAACTCCGGCGCAGCAACGCTGGTCAGCTTGAAGGTGTTCAGGTACTGGTTGAGCAATGGCTGAACCTTGTTGCTGCCGATCCACTCGCTGGTGGCCAGGCCCGAACGCCCGCCGGTGCTGCCTTTGGCCTCCAGCACAGTGACCTGCCAGCCCTTGGCCTGCAGTTCATAGGCGGCCGTCAGCCCCGCCAGTCCGCCGCCGACCACGATGGCGGTCCGGGGTTTGTCGCTGGCCAGTGCATTAAAGCTGACCAGCCCTATCACCAACAGCGCACAGCCGCGTAGCAAAGCGAAACGCATTGCGCAAACTCCGATAAAAAATGTGGAAAAGTTCAGGAAATGTCGCGAAGAGCCGCGAGCATACGTGACTGACGAAAGGCCTGCCAGCGATCAAAGGTTGTCCCTGAGCCGGGCATTCACTAGGCTTGCGCGATTCGCTTAATGGAGAGCGCCCATGGGCCTGAATGATCAGTGGATGCAACGTGACCTCAAGGTCTTGTGGCACCCCTGCACGCAGATGAAAGATCACGAACAACTGCCGCTGATTCCGATCCGCCGTGGCGAGGGTGTGTGGCTGGAAGACTTCGAGGGCAAACGCTACCTGGACGCGGTCAGCTCCTGGTGGGTGAATGTGTTCGGCCACGCCAACCCGCGCATCAACCAGCGCATCAAGGATCAGGTCGATCAGCTCGAACACGTGATCCTCGCCGGTTTCAGCCATCAGCCGGTCATCGAACTGTCGGAGCGGCTGGTCAAGCTGACCCCGGAAGGCCTGACCCGCTGCTTCTATGCCGACAACGGTTCGTCGTGCATCGAAGTGGCCTTGAAGATGAGCTTTCATTACTGGCTCAACCGCGGCCAACCGGACAAAAAACGCTTTGTGACCCTGACCAACAGCTACCACGGCGAGACCGTGGCGGCGATGTCGGTGGGTGATGTGGCGCTGTTTACCGAGACCTACAAGTCGCTGCTGCTCGACACCATCAAGGTGCCCAGCCCGGACTGCTATCACCGCCCCGAAGGCGTGAGCTGGGAGCAACACTCGCGCACGATGTTCCAGGCCATGGAACAGACCCTGGCCGAACACCACGCCAGCGTCGCGGCGGTGATCGTCGAGCCGCTGATTCAGGGTGCCGGTGGCATGCGCATGTACCACCCGGTGTACCTCAAGCTGCTGCGCGAAGCCTGCGACCGTTACGGCGTGCACCTGATCCACGACGAAATCGCCGTGGGCTTTGGCCGTACCGGGACGATGTTCGCCTGCGAACAGGCCGGTATCCGGCCGGATTTTCTCTGCCTGTCCAAGGCGCTGACCGGCGGCTACCTGCCGTTGGCGGCGTGCCTGACCACCGATGAGGTGTACAGCGCGTTCTACGACGAATACCTGACCCTGCGCGCCTTCCTGCACTCGCACAGCTACACCGGCAACCCGCTGGCATGCGCCGCCGCGCTGGCAACGCTGGATATCTTCGAACAAGACAATGTGATCGAGGCCAACAAGGCCCTGGCCCAGCGCATGGCCAGCGCCACCGCGCACCTGGCCGACCATCCGAATGTCGCCGAAGTGCGCCAGACCGGCATGGCCCTGGCCATCGAGATGGTGCAGGACAAAGCCACCCGGACCGCCTACCCGTGGCAGCAGCGTCGGGGCCTGAAGGTGTTCCAGCATGCCCTGGAGCGTGGCGCGCTGCTGCGCCCGCTAGGCAACGTGGTGTATTTCCTGCCGCCTTATGTAATCACCCCGGAGCAGATCGACTTTCTGGCCGAAGTGGCCAGCGAAGGCATCGACATCGCCACGCGTGAAACCATCAGCGTGGCAGTACCGGAAGGCTTCCACCCGGACTTTCGCGACCCCGGCTGAACCCGACTATCCCCGTAGGAGCGGCTTTAGCCGCGAAGCTTCACGGATCGCGGCTAAAGCTTCGCGGCTAAAGCCGCTCCTACAGCCGCAAATAGCTGCCCAGAATATCCAGAGATCCCCCCATGAGACTGTCCCGCTTCTTCATCGATGCCCCACTGAGCCTGGGCGAACACACCTTGCCAGAAGCCCAGGCCCATTACATTGGCCGGGTGTTACGCATGACCGAAGGTCAGGCACTGCAACTGTTCGACGGCTCGGGCAGCGAATATCGCGCCACCCTGCTGGAGGTCGGCAAAAAGCAGGTGCGCGTGCAACTCGATGAGTCATTTGCCGGGCAGCCCGAATCGCCGTTGCGCATTCATCTGGGCCAGGGCCTGTCGCGTGGCGAGCGCATGGACTGGGCGATCCAGAAAGCCACTGAGCTGGGCGCCACAGAGATCACGCCGATTGTCAGCGAGCGCTGCGAGGTGCGCCTCAAGGACGAACGTGCCGAGAAGCGTCAGGCTCACTGGCGGCAGATTGCAATCAGCGCCTGCGAGCAATGCGGTCGTTCGGTGGTGCCGGTGATCCATTCGCCTATACCGCTGGGCGAATGGCTTAAAACCACTCAGGCCGAGCTCAAGCTGGTACTGCACCCGGTTGCCGCGCCGCTGACCAGCCATCCAGCACCGCAGAGCCTGGCCTTCCTGATCGGCCCGGAAGGCGGCCTGAGCGATGCCGAGGTCGAGCAAGCCAAAGCCAGCGGTTATCACGCCGCCCGCCTCGGCCCCAGGGTCTTGCGCACCGAAACCGCCCCGGTGGTGGCCTTGAGCGTGGCGCAACAGCTATGGGGCGATTTTCTGCAGGGCAATTGAAGACCCGTAGGACCTGCTTCAGCAGGGAAGCCTTCGCGGCTGAAGCAGCTCCTACGGGATCAACACAGGCCAGATGCTTCACGATGGGTAGCCGCGCCGCTGTGGTGCGCGATAAGCGTGCATAAATGCACGGCCTCAACCGACGGTATCGAACGGCGCAGGCCAACACGCCTTCATGCGACGGCTGCAAAGCCAGCACCACAAGGGCCTGCGAGGTTTTCACAAAATAGAAAGCGGGTTTCCACAAAACTGGCACGCGACCTGCAATATCTCCTGTACCTACCAGTTTTGGGGGCCTTGGTACAGGCAGGCCGGGGATTCCCCTTTTTATTGCTCACGGAGGCTGACTTTCAGCCTCCAGCGCCCGTCCACCTCGTCAGTGTGCCAGTCACCCTGCAACGGACGGGCCGCCAGCAGCGTCAGCACCAGTCCTTTATCCCCCCGCTCGATGCGCCAGCGCGCCACTTTGTTGTCCATGCGCAACTGGCCGTTCCAGGGCCGTCCGTACGCCAGCAGATGCAACACCACGGCGCCGTCCACGGTATCGCCTTCTACTGTGGGTTCTTCGTCGAACCACAAGGCCAGCCCGGTGGGCAGCTCTTCGATCTGCACCAGTTCAACCGGCTCAGGCTGGGTCAGACGACCGATCATCATCCCCACCGAAAACCCGACAATCGCCATCGAGCCCAACACCCGCGGCCAGAACTTCGGCCTGGGGTCTTCTTCAGGAGTAGAATGCATCCCGTCATTTCGTTCGGAGCCGTGCATGTTTCACGTCATCCTTTTTCAACCAGAAATTCCGCCGAATACCGGCAATGTCATCAGGCTCTGCGCCAATA
Organism: Pseudomonas sp. 21LCFQ010; assembly: GCF_024129905.1. Taxonomy (NCBI): domain Bacteria; kingdom Pseudomonadati; phylum Pseudomonadota; class Gammaproteobacteria; order Pseudomonadales; family Pseudomonadaceae; genus Pseudomonas; species Pseudomonas sp. 21LCFQ010. The sequence goes on from NZ_JAMYDZ010000035.1 coordinate 15,423, forward strand.
GTGGCTGCACCCTGCATTTGATCGAGCCGTTGGGTTTCGAGCTGGACGACAAACGGCTGCGCCGCGCCGGGCTCGACTACCACGAGTATGCCACGCTGCAAACCCACCCAAGCCTGGCCAGTTGCCTGGAAAAACTCGGCCACCCGCGGCTGTTCGCTTTCACCACCAAGGGCTCGCAGCCATTTCACGACGTCAGCTTTCAGCCTGGCGATGCGTTTATCTTCGGCCCGGAAAGCCGTGGCCTGCCCGCCGAAGTGCTCGACACCTTCAGCCCGGACCGGCGCCTGCGCCTGCCCATGCGTGAAGGCTGCCGCAGCCTGAACCTGTCCAATACCGTGGCCGTGGCGGTGTATGAGGCGTGGCGGCAGCAGGGTTTTGCCTGAAGTGCACCTCTAAAAACTACCTGCGTTGCCATCACTGCGTTAAAAACAGGCTCACAATGCTCATTGACAACTGGTCAACTCCGCTTACTCGCCTGTTTTTGCCTTGCGCTGGCTGCCTCGCCTACGTTTTTAGAGGCCCCCTGAAGGGCACCTTGAACACCGCTGCATAAAAAAAGCGCCTGCAAAGGCGCTTTTTCATGAGCGGTGCGATCAGGCCGAAGGCGCTTCGCCCGACTCTTGCAGACGCTGCAGCTCTTGGGCATACAGGGCGTCGAAGTTCACTGGCGAGAGCATCAGCGCCGGGAACGAACCACGCACCACCAGGCTGTCGATGGCTTCGCGCGCGTACGGGAACAGAATGTTCGGGCAGAACGCACCCAGGGTGTGGCTCATGGACGAAGCATCCAGACCCTTGATCAGGAAGATGCCGGCCTGCTGCACTTCAACGATAAAAGCAGTCTCGTCACCGTTGTTCACAGTAACCGACAGGGTCAGTACTACTTCGTAGAAGTCGTTTTCCAGCGCTTTCTGGCGGGTGTTGAGGTCCAGGCTGACCGAAGGGGTCCACTCCTGACGGAAGATGGCCGGGCTTTTCGGTGCTTCGAACGACAGGTCACGAACGTAAAGACGCTGCAGCGAGAATTGTGGTGCGTTGTCTTCGTTGGCAACAGCGCCGTTGGTGGTTTGTTCGGTCATGTCGGATCCTTCTCGAAAATAGGGGTTTTCAAATAGTTGAATCAGGCCTGAAGCAGCTCATCGAGTTCGCCGGCACGCTCCAGAGCAAACAGGTCATCACAGCCGCCCACATGGGCGTCGCCGATCCAGATCTGTGGCACCGAAGTACGCCCGGCCTTCTGGGCCATGGCTGCGCGCACCTGGGGTTGGCCATCGACGCGAATTTCTTCGAAGGCTACGTTCTTGCTCTTGAGCAACTGCTTGGCGCGAATGCAATAAGGGCAATAGTCACTGGAATAGACGAGGACATCGGCCATTTACTTCACCAATGGAAGGTTGTCGGCACGCCAGGTGGAAATACCGCCCGACAGCTTGGCCGCCTTGAAGCCAGCCTTGATCAGCTCGCCGGCGGTGCTGCCTGCATGCTGCCCCATGGCGTCGACCAGAATCAACGTCTTGTCCTTGTATTTGTTCAGCTCCGAAGTACGGCTCAGGACTTTGTCCTGCGGGTAATTGAGCGCGCCAACGATGTGGCCTGCGGCGTAATCCTTGGCGGAACGAACGTCGATCACCACGCCCTGGTCGCTGTTCACCAGCGCGGTCAGTTGGCCAGTGCTGATACCGCGGGCACCTTTGCTCACTTCATAAGCGATCAGCAACGCCAGCAGAATCACGAAAGCGCCGGTGATCAGATAGTGGTTTGTGATGAATTCAAGCAGTTGAGCAACCATCTTTAGGTTCCAGGGCGTTAAAATGCCGGCCAGTATACACACCCCCCAAGGACCACCAAAGGGTGCACGGCAGTGACGCCGGGGGAACTTGTCCCTAAAATGCCGATCTTTTCCCTACTTCCCATTTTGCAAAGCAGGCCGTTCGAAACCGGGACGACGTTCCCGACTGAAGCGGCCGGCAAACGAGGGTTTCTATGACTGCTGCGCCCAAACCTCTGGTTCTGATCATTCTCGACGGCTTCGGCCACAGCGAGAACCCCGAAGGCAACGCCATCATGGCGGCCCGGATGCCAGTCATGGAACGTCTCTACGCCAGCAAGTCCCACGGGCTGATTTCCGGCTCCGGCATGGACGTCGGCCTGCCCGACGGGCAGATGGGCAACTCGGAAGTCGGTCACATGAACCTCGGCGCCGGCCGGGTGGTGTACCAGGACTTCACCCGGGTCACCAAGGCCATCCGCGACGGCGAGTTCTTCGAAAACCCGGCCATCTGCGAGGCAGTCGACAAGGCCGTTGGTGCCGGCAAGGCCGTGCACATCATGGGCCTGCTGTCGGACGGCGGGGTGCACAGCCACCAGGATCATCTGGTCGCCATGGCCGAACTGGCGGCCAAGCGCGGCGCCGAGAAAATCTACCTGCATGCATTCCTCGATGGCCGCGATACGCCACCGCGCAGCGCCGAAAGCTCGCTGCAACTGCTCGACAACGCGTTTGCAAGGCTGGGCAAGGGCCGCATCGCGACGATCATCGGCCGGTTCTTCGCCATGGACCGCGACAATCGCTGGGATCGCGTTTCGGCGGCCTATAACCTGATTGTTGACGGCACTGCCGAATTCACCTCAGACAACGCCGTAGCCGGTCTGCAGGCGGCCTATGCCCGTGACGAGAGCGACGAGTTCGTCAAACCCACGACCATTGGCGAGAAAGTCACCGTTGAAGACGGCGACGCCGTGGTATTCATGAACTTCCGCGCCGACCGCGCCCGCGAACTGAGCCGGGTGTTCGTCGAGGATGACTTCAAAGAGTTCGCCCGCGCCCGCCAACCCAAGACCCATTACGTGATGCTGACCCAGTACTCGGCCAGCATCCACGCCCCGGCCGCTTTCGCGCCGGGCAGCCTGAAAAACGTGCTGGGCCAGTACCTGGCCGACAACGGTAAAACCCAACTGCGCATCGCCGAAACCGAGAAATACGCCCATGTGACGTTCTTCTTCTCCGGCGGCCGCGAAGAGGAATTCCCTGGCGAAGAGCGCATCCTGATCCCGTCGCCCAAGGTCGCCACGTACGACCTGCAGCCAGAGATGAGCGCACCGCAAGTCACCGACCGCATCGTCGATGCCATCGAAAACCAGCGTTATGACGTGATCATCGTCAACTACGCCAACGGCGACATGGTTGGCCACAGCGGTGTGATGGCCGCGGCGGTCAAGGCCGTGGAGTGCCTGGACGAGTGCCTGGGGCGCATCACCACCGCGCTGGACAAGGTCGGCGGCGAAGCGCTGATCACCGCCGACCACGGTAACGTCGAGCAAATGACCGACGACCATACCGGCCAGGCGCACACGGCGCACACCTCCGAACCGGTGCCGTTCATCTATTATGGCAACAAGCCTTTGAAGGTCCGTGAAGGCGGTGTCCTGGCCGACGTGGCCCCGACCCTGCTGCTGTTGCTGGGCCTGGACAAGCCCGAAGAAATGACCGGCCATTCGATTCTGGTGGCCAAATAACATCTCAATCGTGGGAGCGGCTTCAGCCGCGAATGCCGTGAAAGGCCGCTCCCACCTACCAGCTTCATTTGTTTTACCGGATAGCGCGGGCATACTAAGCCTGTCGTTCCATTCACCCATTGCCCGGTATCGCCCATTCACATGCTCCGCGCCCTGACCGCCCTTGTTCTGATCTGCCTGCTCAACCCGGCATTCGCCGAGGATGAACGCGCTCAGACACAAAAACAGATAGAGGCTGCCCGCCAGGACATTGCCGAGCTGCAAAAGACCCTGAGCAAACTGCAGGCCGAAAAGAGCGGGGTCCAGAAGGACCTGCGCGCCACTGAAACGGAAATGGGAAAGCTTGAAAAGCAGGTCGAGGTCCTGCAGCTGGAACTAAAAAAGACCGAAGCCGAGCTGCACAAGCTCGACCATGACAAGAAACAGCTCAACAACGCCAAGGTCGATCAGCAACGCCTGATCGCCATCCAGGCCCGTGCTGCCTACCAAGGCGGCCGCCAGGAATACCTCAAGCTGCTGCTCAATCAGCAGCACCCGGAAAAATTCGCCCGCACCCTCACCTATTACGACTTTCTCAGCAAAGCGCGTCTGGCCCAGCTTGAGCAATTCAACGAAACCCTGCGCCAGCTGGCCAATGTCGAAAAAGACATCGACCGCCAGCAGGCGCAACTGCTGGTCCAGAAAAGCGACCTTGAGCGCCAGAACAACGAACTGGCCAAGGTCCGCGAAGAACGCCAGAAGGTGCTGGCTACCCTTAATCAGCAGACCAGGGCCAGCGATCAGAAACTGGCGGCCCGCCAGCAGGACCAGGCCGAGCTGAACAGCGTGCTCAAGACCATCGAGGAAACCCTCGCCCGTCAGGCCCGTGAAGCCGAAGAAGCACGCCAGAAAGCCCTCGCCGCCGCCCGTGAGGCCGAGGCCGCCGCCGAGCGTCAGCGCCAGCAGGCACTGGCCCGCAACAATCGCAGTGACGATGAAGAGCCTGCGCCCAGGCGCCCGGCCAGAACCCCCGGCATTGCCGTGTCCAGCGACGGCGCGGTGTATGGCGGCGTTTTTGCTGAGGCCAGGGGTAAACTTCCATGGCCGATCAATGGTCGATTACTTGCACGGTTCGGCGAAGCCCGCGGCGACGATGAACGCTCACGCTGGGATGGCGTAATGATCAGCGCTGCCGCTGGCAGCCAGGTCCGTGCTGTCCATGGTGGCCGGGTGGTTTTCGCTGACTGGTTGCGTGGCGCCGGACTTCTGGTCATTCTCGACCATGGCAACGGTTATCTGAGCCTGTATGGCCACAATCAGAGCCTGCTCAAGAAGGCCGGTGATATCGTCAAGGCCGGTGAAGCGATCTCCACAGTAGGTAGTAGTGGCGGTCAGGACACCGCAGCGCTGTACTTTGCCATTCGTCAGCAGGGTCGTCCGACCGACCCGGCCCAATGGTGCCGTTCTCAAGGATAAGTCGGCACCACTCAAGATCAGGAGCTTGTCACATGCTGCATTTGCCCCGCCTTACCTCGCTGGCCCTGGCGATTGCCCTCGTGATCGGGGCACCGCTGACTCAGGCCGCCGAGCCAGCCCCTGCCGCCCGAGCGGCGGAGCCTGCCGCTGCGGCCAACGCCAAGGCACCGTTGCCGCTGGACGAGCTGCGCACCTTTGCCGAGGTACTGGACCGGGTCAAGGCTGCCTACGTCGAGCCCGTGGACGACAAAACCCTGCTGGAGAATGCGATCAAGGGCATGCTCAGCAACCTTGACCCGCACTCTGCCTATCTCGGCCCGGAAGACTTCCAGGAGCTGCAAGAGAGCACCAGCGGTGAGTTCGGCGGCCTGGGCATCGAAGTGGGTGTCGAGAACGGCATGGTCAAAGTGGTCTCGCCCATCGACGACACCCCGGCCTCGCGCGCCGGCATCGAAGCCGGTGACCTGATCGTCAAGATCAACGGTGCACCGACCCAGGGCCAGACCATGCAGGAGGCCGTGGACAAGATGCGCGGCAAGGTCGGCGAGAAGATCACCCTGACCCTGGTGCGCGATGGCGGCAACCCGTTTGACGTGACCCTGTCGCGGGCCATCATCCAGGTCAAGAGCGTCAAGGCGCAGCTGCTTGAAAGCGGCTATGGCTATGTGCGCATCACCCAGTTCCAGGTCAAGACCGGCGACGAAGTGGGCAAGGCGCTGGCTAAGCTGCGCAAGGACAACGGCAACAAGAAACTCAGCGGCATCGTCCTGGACCTGCGCAACAACCCAGGCGGCGTGCTGCAATCGGCGGTCGCCGTGGCCGACCACTTCCTGACCAAAGGCCTGATCGTTTACACCAAAGGCCGGATCGCCAACTCCGAACTGCGCTTCTCTGCCGACCCGGCCGATGCCAGCGAAGGCGTGCCACTGGTGGTGCTGATCAACGGCGGTAGCGCGTCGGCCTCGGAAATCGTCGCCGGTGCCTTGCAAGACCAGAAGCGCGGCATTCTGATGGGCACCGATACCTTCGGCAAAGGCTCGGTCCAGACCGTGCTGCCGCTGAACAACGACCGCGCCCTGAAGCTCACCACCGCGCTGTACTACACCCCTAACGGTCGCTCGATCCAGGCGCAGGGCATCAACCCGGACATCGTGGTGCGCCGTGGCAAGGTCACCAGCGAAGCCGATGGCGAGAACTACAAGGAAGCCGACCTGTACGGCCACCTGGGCAATGGCAACGGCGGGGCCGACAGGCCGACCGTCAAGGGCAGCGCAGCCAAGAGCCGTCCGCAGGATGAAGACTATCAGCTCAATCAGGCGCTCAGCCTGCTCAAGGGCCTGAGCGTCACCCGCGGCAACTGATGCGCGGGTTCCTTCACCTTGGGCTCGCTCTGGTGCTGGCGGCTGTGTCTTGCGCAGCCGCTGCCACTGAGGCGCCGAAAGCCTACCTGAGCCTGATCATCGACGATCTGGGCCAAAACCCCAGCCGCGATAGCCGGACCCTGGCCCTGCCGGGGCCGGTGACCCTGGCGATCATGCCTGACACACCGCATGCCACCGACTTCGCCCGGCAGGGCCATAAGGCCGGCAAGACGGTGATCCTGCATATGCCCATGGACCCGGCCACCGGCCCCTATGCCTGGCATCCGGGCCTGCCCACCACCGAGCTGGAAAGCCGCCTCAACGCGGCCCTGCTCAAGGTGCCCTATGCCGCCGGCATCAACAACCACATGGGCAGCCGCATGACCGCCGAGCCTGAGGCCATGAGCTGGCTGATGGCCGAACTGCAACGGCGCCACCTGTTCTTTGTCGACAGCCGCACCAGCGCCCGCACCGTGGCCGCCGCCAAGGCTCAGGAACTGGGCCTGGCGAGTGTCTCGCGGGATGTGTTTCTCGACGACGAGCGCACTGCCGAGGCCATCACCCGGCAACTGCACAGCGCCGTACGGCTGGCCCGCGAGAAAGGCACTGCCGTGGTGATCGGCCATCCTTACCCGGTGACCCTCGACGTCCTGGAACGCGAAATGCCCAGGCTCAAGGCCCAGGGCGTGGAATGGATCGAGTTGCGCCACATGATCAGCCTGCGCGGCAACAAGGCCATGCCGGCGCATGGCAAAAATGGCGTGTATCGCTAAGAGGGTGTCTACAAAATGGCTGCACTCGGCAATACTGCGTTGAAATCGACCTAAAAATGCTCATGTACTTATGTACACTGCGCTTTTTCGCCCGATTTCGCCTTGTCTTGCCTTCGTTCGCCTATTTTGTAAACACCCTCTGAGAGGGCGCCTACAAATACTGATCGGTGATCTTGTCGATCAGCCCTTCACGGCGAATCTGGTCGAGGGCTTTTTGCAGCCGCTCGACGATCGGCTGCGGGGTGTCTTTATTCAAGGCCAGGTACAGCTCGGCCCTGTTGAAGCGCAGTACGCTCTTGAGGCCGGTGATGCCGTCCTGACGCGCCAGCCAGCGGCCGGTCGGGTCGGCGGTGGCCCACAGGTCGATCTGGCCGCTGACCAGCCGGCGCGGGTTGTCCTGGTCGCGCAGCATCAATACCGGATCAAAGCCTTTGAGCAACAGATGCTCGGCCACCGCATCGCCTTTGTAGGCGCCGATCCGGTAGCTTTTTGCCTGTTCCAGGCCGGTGAGCGAGACAATCGGGCTGTCGCCACGGGCCAGCAGGACCCATTGGACCGTCGAGATCGGCCCAACCCATTTGAACAGGGGCTCGCGTTCCGGGGTGCGGACGGTGGAGAACACCGCATAGCCAGGCTTTTCCAGCGCCAGCTTGTAGACCCGTTCCCAGGGAAAGCGCAGGGTCAGGTTGTACTCGACACCGGCACGCTTGAAGGTTTCGCGCATCACCTGCACGGCGATGCCGTCGAGATTGTCGCCCTGAGCGAAGTTCTTGCCATCCAGGGCCATGTTGTACGGCGGGTAGTTCTCGGTCAGCAGGACGATCTTGCGCACTGCCGCTTCGCTGCCAGACACCAGCGGGCTGAGAAACGGGATGAGGCCAATCAGTACAAGCAGAAGACCCTTGAACATATTCCGGGACTCGAACAAGACGACCGATGCAGAGTGCCGTGAAGCGGGTGGACTGTCTACCGGGATGACTACTTTTGATACATCCCGGCAGAAAATCGTTTCAGCGCACCACGATGCCCCGTGCAGCCATGTAGGCCTTGGCTTCGGGAACCGTGTATTCACCGAAGTGGAAGATGCTCGCCGCCAGTACCGCACTGGCGTGGCCTTCCAGTACACCGGCAGCCAGATGCTCAAGGTTGCCGACGCCGCCTGAGGCGATCACCGGAATACCCAGCGCATCGCTGATGGCGCGGGTGACACCCAGGTCGAAGCCGTTCTTCATGCCGTCCTGGTCCATGCTGGTCAGCAGGATTTCTCCGGCGCCCAGATCTTCCATTTTCTTCGCCCACTGGACCGCATCCAGCCCGGTCGGCTTGCGCCCGCCATGGGTGAAGATCTCCCAGCGCGGCGCTTCGCCCGGCCCGCTCACCTTCTTGGCGTCGATGGCAACGACGATGCACTGCGAACCGAAACGATCGGCCGCTTCACCGACGAACTCGGGGTTGAAGACCGCTGCCGTGTTGATCGACACCTTGTCGGCACCGGCGTTGAGCAGGTTACGGATGTCCTGAACCGTGCGTACACCACCGCCGACGGTCAGCGGAATGAACACCTGGCTGGCCATGCGCTCGACAGTGTGCAGCGTGGTATCACGGCCATCGACGCTGGCCGTGATGTCCAGAAAGGTGATTTCGTCCGCGCCCTGCTCGTTGTAACGCCGGGCGATTTCCACCGGGTCACCCGCATCGCGGATATTCTCGAATTTCACACCCTTGACCACCCGACCGTTGTCGACGTCCAGGCAAGGGATGATGCGTTTGGCTAGAGCCATTGGGTCTGATCTCCGATTCTCGTAGGAGCGGCTTTAGCCGCGAAGGCCGCGAATGGTCATGAATAGCCACGACCTGGCCAGCCTGCTTCGCAGCTAAAGCGGCTCCTACCGGGTCTGTCAGTTGCCGTAGTTATCGCAGAAGGCCTGGGCCTCGGCGACGTCGAGGGTGCCTTCGTAGATCGCCCGGCCGGTGATGGCGCCGATGATGCCGGGGGTTTTGGCGTCCAGCAGGGCCTGGATGTCGCCCAGGTTGTGGATGCCGCCCGAAGCGATCACCGGAATTCGCGTGGCCTGGGCCAGTGCGGCGGTGAAAGGTACGTTGCAGCCCTGCATCATGCCGTCTTTGGCGATGTCGGTGTAGACGATGGCCGACACACCATCGGCTTCGAAGCGCTTGGCCAGGTCGATGACCTGTACGGTGCTGACTTCAGCCCAGCCGTCGGTGGCGACGAAGCCGTCTTTGGCGTCCAGACCGACAATCACTTTGCCAGGGAACGCGCGGCAGGCTTCAGCCACGAACTCGGGCTGCTTGACCGCCTTGGTGCCAATGATCACGTAGCTCACACCGGCCTTGACGTAGTGCTCGATGGTTTCCAGCGAGCGAATACCGCCGCCGATCTGGATCGGCAGCTGTGGATAACGCTTGGCGATGGCGGTAACCACCTCACCATTGACCGGCTGGCCTTCGAACGCGCCGTTGAGGTCAACCAGGTGCAGGCGGCGGCAGCCACCGTCGACCCACTTGGCCGCCATGCTCACCGGATCGTCGGAGAACACCGTGGAATCTTCCATACGGCCCTGGCGCAAGCGGACACAGGCACCGTCTTTGAGGTCGATTGCAGGAATAATGAGCATGCTTTTTTCCTTTGTCGTAGGAGCGGCTTTAGCCGCGAATCGCAGTGTCTGTTTCGCGGCTGAAGCCGCTCCTACAGGGTCATCACGATCGTTAATCTTTTTCCAGTGCCCACAGGTCGCTTTCAACGGCTTCGAAGCGTTCCTTGAGCAACTGCTGGGCATCGAAAATCGCCCGGTTGTAGTAGTACGGGGCGATCTCGCGCCCGAACAGCTCCAGTACCTCGGCCACCTCAAAGGTGCCCAGCTCCAGCTCGAAGCGCTCGGCGAACAGGCGCTTGAGCTTGTGGGTCGCTTCCTGCTCCTGTTCCGGAGTCAGCTTGAGAATCGGCGCGCGGGTTCTGGAGCGGCTCATGGTCTTACCAGCGCCCGTCCCAGGCCACGAAGTTCTGCAGCAGTTGCAGGCCGTGGGTATGGCTCTTCTCGGGGTGGAACTGCACGGCGAAGCGCGAACCGTCGGCCAGTGCTGCGGCGAAGTCCACGCCGTAATGACCACGGCCCACCACCTGACCGGGTTTGCCGGCTTCGATGAAGTAGCTGTGTACGAAGTAGAAGCGGGCCAGATCCGGAATGTCGTGCCACAGCGGGTGGTCGACACTCTGGCTGACTTCGTTCCAGCCCATGTGCGGCACCTTGAGGTGTTCGCCGCCTTCGCTCAGATCCTTGCCGAAGAACCTGACCTGGCCGGGAAACATGCCGATGCAGTCAACGCCGTCGTTTTCTTCACTGCGATCGAGCAATGCCTGCATGCCGACGCAGATCCCCAGAAACGGGCGGTCCTTGCTGACTTCCTGCACCAGGCTGTCAAAACCCAGCCGGCGGATCTCGGCCATGCAGTCGCGGATCGCGCCGACACCGGGAAACACCACGCGGTCGGCTTCACGGATGACCTTGGCGTCGCTGCTGATCAGCACCTTGCCGGCGCCGACGTGCTCAAGCGCCTTGGCAACCGAGTGCAGGTTGCCCATGCCGTAGTCGATGACCGCAACGGTCTGCATCAGAGCACCCCCTTGGTGGAAGGCATCTGCCCGGCCATACGCTCATCGAGCTCGACAGCCATGCGCAGTGCGCGGCCGAAGGCCTTGAACACGGTTTCGATCTGGTGGTGGGTATTGGTGCCACGCAGGTTGTCGATGTGCAGGCTGACCAACGCATGGTTGACGAAGCCCTGGAAGAATTCCTGAAACAGGTCGACATCGAACCGGCCGACCACCGCACGGGTGTAGGGCACGTGCATCTGCAGGCCGGGGCGGCCGGAGAAGTCGATGACCACCCGCGACAGCGCTTCGTCCAGCGGCACATAGGCATGGCCATAGCGACGAATGCCTTTCTTGTCACCAATGGCCTTGGCAAACGCCTGACCCAAGGTGATGCCGACGTCCTCCACGGTATGGTGGTCGTCGATGTCCAGGTCGCCCTTGCACTCGATATCCAGGTCGATCAGCCCGTGCCGGGCGATCTGGTCAAGCATGTGCTCAAGGAAGGGAACCCCGATATCGAATCGGGCCTTTCCGGTGCCATCCAGGTTGATCGAGACCTTGATCTGGGTTTCCAGAGTATCGCGCTCGACGGATGCCTTACGTTCGGCCATCACCAGCTCCGCAAAATCAGTAGCGAAAAAGGCGAGCATTATAGGCGCAGAAGCGCCCGGCATGAAGTAAAGAGGCGACGAGAAGGCAAGATGATAGCGACCAGGCTGCTCAGAACTGCCTGAAACCGCTCAACCGATCGGCGAACAAAGCTCTACCAGCGTGCCGTCCGGGCAGCGCACATACGACACCGTTTGCCCCCAGGGCTTGGTCTGCGGGCTGGCCAGTTCGGTTGCACCGGCCTGCAAGGCACGCGCGTGAGCCGCCGCAACATCGTCGGTGACCAGCGCGATTTCCATGCCCAGCGGTTTGCTGGAACTGTGCGCGGCAACGTGACCGGTGCTGAAATTTGATTGCGCCAGTTCATCGGCAGCAAAGGCCAGCGCGGTTGCACCGGTTTCCAGCTCGCCGTAGGTGCCGGACTCATGGACAAAGCGGGTTGCCAGGCCGAACGCCTGGTTGAAGAACGCCAGGGACGCGGCAACGTCGGGGACGTAAATGATGGTGTAGCCGAATTTCATGCGCTGGACTCCTTGTCTGGATGCAATGGTATTCGTATCCGCGACATCGGCAACGACACCCCGTAGGAGCTGCTTTAGCAGCGAGCCCTTTCGCTGCTGAAGCAGCTCCTACGGGCGAGGCCAGGCGCCGGGCCGCAATGCTTACGCGAACAGGCTGGCGATGGCGTCGGCGACTTTGTCGACGTTGCTGTCGTTCAGGCCGGCCAGGCACATCCGGCCGCTGCGGATCAGGTAAACGCCATGTTTGTCGCGCAGTTCATCGACCTGTTCGGCGCTCAGGCCGGTATAGCTGAACATGCCGCTCTGCTCCAGGATGAAGCTGAAGTCCTGTTGCGGCGCCTTCTGCGCCAGCACCTCTACCAGACGCTGGCGCATTTCGATGATGCGCACGCGCATGGCCTCGACTTCGGCCAGCCAGTCGGCACGCAGCGCCGGGCTATTGAGTACCCGCGCCACGATCTGCGCGCCATGCACCGGCGGGCTGGAGTAGTTGCGGCGTACGGTGGCTTTCAACTGGCCCAGCACCCGCTCGGCCAGTTCGGCGCTTTCGCAGACGATCGACAAGCCGCCGACCCGCTCGCCATACAGCGAGAAAATTTTCGAGAACGAGTTACTGACGATGGTGGTGGCGCCCGCCTCGGCCATGGTGCGGATCGCGTAGGCATCCTGCTCCATGCCTTTGCCAAAGCCCTGATAAGCAATGTCGAGGAACGCGATCAGTTCGCGGCCTTTGACCACCTCAACCACCTGATCCCACTGCGCGGGCGTCAGGTCGGCGCCGGTCGGGTTATGACAGCACGGGTGCAGCAGCACGATGCTGCGCGCCGGCAGGCCTTGCAGCGCGCCGAGCATGGCCGCGAAATCGACCCCGCCGGTACGTTTGTCGAAGTACGGGTAGCTGTTGACCTTGAAGCCCGCACCGCCGAACAGCGCAATGTGGTTTTCCCAGGTCGGGTCGCTGACCCACACCTGAGAGTCCGGGAAGGCGTATTTCAGGAAGTCCGCGCCGACCTTCAGCGCGCCCGAGCCGCCCACGGTCTGGATGGTCGCCACACGGCCAGCCTTGAGCAGCGGGTTCTCGGCGCCGAACAGCAGGTTCTGAATCGCCTGACGATAAGGTGCCAGGCCCTCCATCGGCAGGTATACGCAAGCGCTCTGCTCACCGGCATCAATCTGGTGCTGGGCGCGGACGGCGGTGTCCAGGCGTGGAATGTGGCCCACGGCGTCATAGTAGAGGCCAATACTCAGATTGACCTTGTCAGTGCGCGGATCCTTGCCAAAGGTTTCCATCAAGGAAAGGATCGGGTCACCGGCGTACGACTCCACGTGGGCAAACATGCGGACAAACTCCTGAAAGTAAGGGAAATCAGGCCGAGTAACGGTCGGCCCGGTGGTTCTGCGCAATGATGAAGTTCAGCAGTATGGCGCCCAGCACCGAAACGCCCAGCACCGGCAGACTGATAAACGCCAGGGACGCGATCAGCACGCTGATGTCCACGCCCATCTGCAACCAGCCAGCCTTGAAGCCATACCGGTCCTGAACATACAGGGCCAGGATGTTAACACCACCCAGACTGGCCTTGTGACGGAACAACACCAGGAACCCGACGCCCAACATCACATTGCCCACCAGCGCGGCATAGAACGGCTGCAACTGATCAATGTGGATAAACAGGCCGTGGCGATCAGAGAAGTACGACACCAGCCCTACCGCACAAAAGGTCTTGAGGGTGAACACCCGCCCCATGCGCCGCAACGCCAGATAATAGAACGGCAGATTGAGCATGAAGAAGGCAGCACCGAACGGTAAGGCCCAGGCGTAATGCAGGTACAGCGCAATGCCCGCCGTGCCGCCAGTCATCACCCCTGCCTGACGCAGCAGCATGACGGCGAAGGAAATCATCGCGGTCGCGATAACAATCGCAAAGATGTCTTCCTGGAGCGAGTGGCGGGTATCGACAGGTTTGGCGGCGGCAACGGTCGTGGTCATGGGTGTCGCTCGGGCAGGATCGGGGCTCATAAGGACGTACGCCACACAGCGCGCGCCTCACACAATGAGCGCCAATACTATCCACAACATCAATTTTGCGCGAATAAATAACGATAAACGCACAAACAAGACACAAAACAAATAATCAATGCACTAATTACGCGCAAAATTGATTTTCATGCATCAACACAGCGCAGTCTTGCCCCCGACCAGCGCGGTGACCTCGCTGTTTTCCTTCAGGCGCTCCAGCACTACTGCGGTCTTGATATGCGCCACCGCATCGCTGGCGGTGATCAGCTCCATCAGGCGATTGAGGCTGTCCAGATTGTCGACCGCGACCTTGAGGGTGTAGTCCGCATCGCCGGTGGTTTTGTAGGCATCGATGATCGAATCAAGGGTCGTCACCAATGAGTGAAATTGTTCGCGATGCTCGGTGCGGTGGCTGGTCAGGCGCACCTCGATCATCGCCAGTACCTCGCGGCCCATGGCCTGCGGGGCAATGCGGGCGTGATAGCCCTGAATCAACAGGCTCTGCTCCAGGCTGATACGGCGCCGTGAGCATTGCGAAGCGGACAAGCCGACCAGATCGCTCAACTCCTGATTGGTCAGGCGGCCATTGGCTTGCAAGAGCGTAAGGATTTTCAGATCAAAGTCGTCGATTTCATTCATTTTCATTGTGGTAATCGCCCAGGCTTTAAATGTTTCCAGGCCGCGCAGCCTATCAGCTTAAATGACCTATCCGCGAACCCGCTCAGAGTGCAGAATCACGCCCCTGAAAAATGGCACCGCATTTGCTGTGTCAGCGCCTTACAAGAGCCCGGCTGCAAGCGGGCCATTTGTCATTCATTGCTATGGAAAATCCAATGACCCAAGCAACGCTGCACCGCGGCCTGAAAAACAGGCACATCCAGCTGATCGCCCTGGGCGGTGCCATCGGTACCGGGCTGTTTCTGGGCGTCGCCCATACCGTCAGCATGGCCGGCCCGTCGGTCATCCTCGGCTACGCCATCGCCGGCCTGATTGCCTTCTTCATCATGCGCCAGCTCGGCGAAATGGCCGTCGAAGAGTCGGTGGCCGGGACCTTCAGCCACTTTGCCAACACCTACTGGGGGCCGCTGGCCGGTTTTATGTCGGGCTGGAACTACTGGGTGCTCTATGTGCTGGTAGGCATGGCAGAACTCACTGCCGTGGGCCTGTACGTCCAGTACTGGTGGCCAGAGATTCCGACCTGGATGTCGGCGGCAGCGTTCTTCGTGATCATCAACCTGCTGAACCTGAGCAGCGTGAAAACCTACGGTGAGACAGAATTCTGGTTCTCGATCATCAAGGTGGCCGCGATCATCGGCATGATCGTGTTCGGCGCCATTCTGCTGGCCAGCGGCAACGGCGGCCCGCAAGCCTCAATCAGCAACCTGTGGCAGAACGGCGGCTTCTTCCCCAACGGAGTCAAAGGCCTGCTGATGGCAATGGCCTTCATCATGTTTTCGTTCGGCGGTCTGGAACTGATCGGCATCACCGCCGCCGAAGCCCAAGACCCCAAGCGCAGCATTCCCAAGGCCACCAACCAGGTGATCTACCGCATCCTGATTTTCTATGTAGGCGCGCTGACCATTCTGCTGAGCCTCTACCCGTGGGAAAAGGTCGTCACCGGCGGCAGCCCGTTCGTGCTGATTTTCCATGACCTGGACAGCAACATCGTCGCCACCGTGCTCAATATCGTGGTGCTCACCGCCGCGCTGTCGGTCTACAACAGTTGCGTGTACAGCAACAGCCGCATGATGTTCGGCCTTGCTGCGCAGGGCAACGCGCCCAAGGCGATGCTCAAGGTCAACGCCCGTGGCGTGCCGGTCAACTCGCTGGCCGTGTCGGCCACAGCCACCGGCCTGTGCGTACTGATCAACTACCTGATGCCCGGCGAAGCCTTCAAGTTGCTGATGGCCCTGGTGGTCGCCTCGCTGGTGATCAACTGGGTGCTGATTACCATCACCCACCTGAAATTTCGCGCCGCCAAGCGTGAGGCCGGCCAGGTCACTCAATTCCAGAGCATTGGCTACCCGTTCACCAACTATCTGTGCCTGGCATTTCTGCTCGGCATCCTGGTGATCATGTACCTGACGCCAGGCATCAGCAGTTCGGTGGTCATCATGCCGTTCTGGCTCGCCTTGCTGATCGCGGCCTACAGGCTCAAACGCAAGCAGAACAGGGCCTGAGCAAAACGCCTTAACCCTTGTCGGCAGGCCTGGCCTGCGTCATGACTGTCGCGTCAGGGGGCCGGGCCACATAAGCCCGGCGCCCCCTCCGAACGAGCATGCGCTGACACCTGCGCGGCCTGCCAATTCAAACCAAGCCCCTCTACTAATTGATCTGCGTCAATGAACAACGCGCTTGACCGCGCAAAATGCAACAAAATGCTACAGCGCCCAAAAGCGATGCCGATAGCCGAGTTACCACCTCCTCCCAAGAAAAGAGTTCATCATGGTGACTTTGCGAAGACTCAACATTGCCCCAAGGGCGGCGCTTATTTTCTCGTTCATTGTTCTGATTCTCTTGTTTCTGGGAACAGTAGCCGTGGTTCAGATGGGCAAGCTGCGTGACACTGAACAAGATGTCGAAAACAACTGGATGGCGAGCATTCGCCAGACCGGGTTGATGGACAGCAGCGCCTTGCGGCTGCGCCTTGAGTCTTTGCGAGCGGCCATGAGTACAGACCCGCAAGTTCGCCAACAGACCCTGGATTCGCTTGCCGGTTATCGCAAGACCTTTGTGCAAAGCGTTAACAACTATGAAAGGCTTGTCGCCAATACCGAGGATCGCCAGCGGTATCAGAACGTGCAGGCCAGCACCGAAGCCTACGGCAAGCTGCTGGACCAGTTTGACCAGCTGCTGCGAAGTGGCGACAGTGCAACTGCAGTCAATATGATCTCCACCTCGATCAGACCCGTCTCCGACAAACTGCAAGAGAACATCGCCAGCCTGCGCGAGTTGAATGAAGCAGGAGCCCAAGCGGCTGGCGAACACGCAACCGAGGCATACCAGACCGGTCTGCTTCTGGTTTACAGCCTTATTGCGATCGCTCTGATTGCTACCATATTCCTGGCATTGATGCTGGTACGCAGTATTACCGCGCCGATGAGCGAAGCCCTGCAGATCGCCCAGCGGATTGCCCGGAAAGACTTGTCGGCAAAAATCACCGTTGAGGGTCAGGACGAAGCAACGCACATGCTCAACGCCCTGGTACAGATGCAGGGCAACCTGCGTGAAACACTGATGCATATTTCCGACAACTCCACGCAACTGGCTTCGGCCTCTGAGCAGATGTCGGCGGTTACTGAAGAGTCGAGCCGTGCCCTGGTGCGCCAGAACGATGAAGTGAACCTGGCGGCCACGGCCGTAACGCAAATGAGCGCTGCCGTGGATGAGGTGGCACGTAACGCCTCAGAAGCCGCCGAAGCATCGCGCCGTACCCAAGCACTGGCAGGCACCGGTCTGGACAACGTAGCCCGGACCCTGACAGCCATCCAGGCACTGACCGGTAGTGTCAAATCCACCACCGAACAGATGCAGGCTCTCTCTTCGCGCGCCCAGGACATCAGTAAGGTGGTCGAGGTCATCCGTGCGATTGCCGAGCAGACCAACCTGCTGGCCCTCAACGCAGCCATCGAAGCTGCACGCGCTGGCGAGCAGGGCCGGGGATTTGCAGTGGTCGCCGATGAAGTTCGTGCGCTGGCCCATCGTACCCAGCAGTCGACCCAGGAAATCGAGCAGATGATCAGCGCCATGCAGGTCGATTCGGTACAGGCGGTGCAAGCCATGGAACAGAGCCAGAACATGGCCGGCAATTCCACGGAGGTCGCACAACATGCCAATCAATCGCTTGAACAGATTGCAGAAGCCATCACGGTTATCAATGAACGCAACACACTCATTGCCACAGCCGCCGAAGAGCAGGCCCAAGTGGCACGGGAAATCGACCAAAACCTGACCAGCATCCGCGACCTGTCGATCCAGACCGCCGCCGGTGCCAACCAGACAGCAACGGCCAGCGTCGAGGTCTCGAAGTCGGCACTCGGCTTGAATAAGGTAGTCAGCGCTTTCGTGTTCTAACACCCGATAAAAAGCCCGCTGCGACAAGGTCACAGCGGGCTTGGGAGGCGACTGACGGTTTTTCCCGTTAGCGCTGCATCAATTAAACAGTACCGCTGTTTTCTGCAGGGTCACCCACACACCCCACGCCAGCGGGATGCCCACGGCCAGCCAGGCCGCGATCACAAACGGCGTGGTACCGGCAGCGGCTTTCCATTCCAGCACGGTAGTGCCTTCGCTGCTCTTGTCGTGACCGATGGCGCGCTCTGCGGCCAGTTCGGCGTCGGTCATGAAGTACTTGTCGGCCACCGGACGGATCATCAGGTTGCAGATAAAGCCCAGCACCAACAGACCGGCAAGGATGTACAGCGTGATGTCATAGGCATCGGCCCGCGCCACACCGTGGCTGAGCTGGTACTCACGCAGGTAGTTGACCAGTACCGGACCCAGCACACCGGCTGCCGCCCAGGCGGTCAGCAGACGACCGTGGATCGCACCGACCATCTGGGTACCGAACAGGTCGGCCAGGTAAGCCGGCACAGTGGCAAAGCCGCCGCCGTACATCGACAGCACCACACAGAAGGCCGCCACGAACAGCGCGATGCTGCCCCAGTGACCCAGCGTTGGCACCGAGGCGTACAACACGAAGCCCAGCGCGAAGAAGATGAAGTAGGTGGCTTTACGGCCCAGGTAGTCCGAGCACGAGGCCCAGAAGAACCGGCCACCGATGTTGAACAGGCTCAGCAGACCGGTGAAGCCGGCGGCGATCGCCGCGATGGCCTTGAGCTGGTCAGCATTCAGTTCGCTGAAGGTCAGGTCATTGCCCAGCAGCTTGCCGGCGAACACTTCCTGCAGCAGCGGCGATGCCATGCCCAGGATGCCGATACCAGCCGAAACGTTCAGGCACAGCACCAGCCAGACCAGACGGAACTGCGGGGTTTTCCAGGCCACACTGACATGCACGTGGCGGTCAGTGATCATCGCGTTGCTGGCTTTCTTGGCAGGCGCGGTCCAGCCTTCAGGCTTCCAGCCGGTTGGCGGTACGCGGTAGCCCAGAGCGCCACCCATCATGAACACGAAGTAGATCACCGCCATGACCGCGAAGCTCTGCCATACACCTACGCCGTCAGCGCTGGCGAAGTGGCTCATCAGTGCAGTGGCCAGCGGTGCACCCACCATCGCGCCGCCACCGAAGCCCATGATCGCCATGCCGGTAGCCATGCCGCGCTTGTCCGGGAACCATTTGATCAGGGTCGACACCGGAGAGATATAACCCAGGCCCAGACCGATACCGCCGATGACTCCGGAACCCAGCCACATCAGCCAGATCTGGTGGGTATAAATACCCAGCGCGGAAATCAGCAGACCGCCACACCAGCACAGTGCCGAAACAACACCGGCCTTGCGAGGACCTGCGTGCTCCAGCCAGCCACCCCAGATAGCTGCCGAACAGCCCAGGAAAATGAAGAACAGCGTGTAGATCCAGCCCAGCATGGAGATCTGCCAGTCACAGCTCGACGCGAACATCTGCGCGAAGAAACCCATGTCCGGTGTGCAGGCGACAGGAGCGGTGATACCAACAGCCTTGGACAACGGCAACCAGAACACCGAGAAGCCGTAAGCCATACCAATACACAGGTGGATGGCCAGAGCGGCGGGCGGAACGAGCCAGCGGTTGAAACCCGGCTTGGCAATAATGCGTTCTTTGGACAAGAACGCAGGCTGGGCAGATTGGCCACCCAACGCTGTGCTTGTACTCATTGTATTAACCCCAATGTATGCAATGCTCGCAGGACTTTTAACGCCGACCCACCCTCAGTCTTCCATGAACGAAAGCCCGGAGCTTTTATATTCAATAGGTTACGGTTATGTGGCAAAAAGCCGCACCTGATCAGCGATGGCGCAAGAGTAGCACTTACAAGAGGCAGTTAGTGTTTTGTTACAGGTTTTTTTCGACTTTTCTCAATAAGCTTTTTCTATGATGCAATAGATCTAACCGATCATAAAAACATGTCCCATAGATCAATAAATCAGGGCGCTTAGTTGTCATACAAAGTCTGTTGCTTCGTGCATTTTACCCGACCCAATCGGCGACCAGCCGGCAGGCCGACCGCCATCCTGCCGGCTTGTGCGCCCGACAGCCTGACGACAACGGTATACTCACTGACCCATTTCGAGCGACCGACCACAAGGACCCGCCCATGAAAGCGTTCGGCAAAATCCTGGGACTGTTTATTCTCGGGTTGTTGCTGATCATCGTGGCTCTCGGCTTTGCCTTGACCCATCTGTTTGATCCCAACGACTACAAAGACGAAATCCGCCAACTGGCCCGCGAGAAGGCCAATGTCGAGCTGACCCTCAACGGCGATATCGGCTGGAGCCTGTTCCCCTGGCTGGGCCTGGAATTGCACGACGCCCGGGTCGCAACCCTCAATGCGCCAGACCAACCGTTTGCCGACCTGCAGATGCTTGGCCTGTCGGTCAGGGTGCTGCCGCTGATCCGGCGCGAAGTGCAGATGAGCGATGTTCGCGTCGAAGGCCTGAACCTGACCCTCAACCGTGACAAGAACGGCCATGGCAACTGGGAGGACATCGGTAAACCGGCGACCCCGGCCAGCACCACGCCAACCGCCCCGGCCGGCGAGAGCACTCCGCCAGCACAAGACACTGCGCAAAAACCGTCCAGGCCCGTCAAGCTGGATATCGACAGCCTGACCGTCAACAATGCCCGCGTGCTGTATACCGATGAAGCGAAGAACCAGACCTATACCGCCGAAAGCATCCAGCTGAGCACCGGCCCGGTTCGTGAGGGCAGCGACATCAGCCTGAAGCTCACCGCGTTCCTCAGCGGCAACCAGCCTGCATTGCGCGCCCGCACCGAACTGACCGGCAACCTGCGCCTGGATCGGGCCCTGCAGCGCTACCAATTCGAAGACATGCGCCTGTCCGGTGAACTGGCCGGCGAGCCGCTGCAAGGCAAGACCGTCACCTTTGTTGCTCAAGGCCAGTTGCTGGCTGACCTGGCGGCCAATGTGGCCGAATGGAACAGCCTGAAAATCACCACCAATCAACTGCGCGCGCTGGGCGAACTGCGCGCCCGCGATCTGGACAAGACCCCGCAGCTCAGCGGCGGCCTGTCGGTGGCGCAATTCAACCTGCGCACCTTCATGGACGGTATCGGCCAGCCACTGCCGGTCATGGCCGAAGGCAGCCTGAGCAAGGTCGAGCTGGTCACCCGCCTGAGCGGCACGCCGACCAGCCTGGTGCTCGATGAGCTGAACCTCAAAGTCGACGACAGCACCTTCAGCGGTCGCGTGGCCATAGAAGACTTCAGCAAACAGGCGCTGCGCCTGCAACTGAAGGCCGACAGCTTCGACGCCGACCGCTATCGCCCGGCCGAAACCGAGACCGAAAAAGGCGCCAAGGCGGCGCGCAAGTCCGAAGTACAGAACAGCGAAGCCACAGCCATCGCCGGCGCGGGCACCACCCCACTGCCCGAGCCGCCGACCAAGACCGCCTGGAGCACCGAAAAGCTGTTGCCACTGGAGCGCCTGCGCAGTCTCGACGTCGAAGCCGAGCTGAGTTTCGGCAAACTGATCGTCAACAAGCTGCCGATCGACAATGCCGCGCTCAAGACCCAGGCCGCCGGCGGCGTGATCCGCGTCGACAGCCTGCGCGGCGGTTTGTACAACGGCGACTTCGAGATCAAGGGCAACCTTGATGCCCGCCAGGACATCCCGACCGCCAGCGTGCAGACCCGGGTCAACAAGGTGCCGGTCGAACGCGTGCTCAATAGCCAGGGCCAGACCCCGCCCGTGCGCGGCCAGTTGATCCTCAACAGCGATCTGAGCGGCAAGGGCAACAGTGAGAAAGCGCTGATCGACAGCCTTAACGGCACCGCCAGCTTCGTCGTCAACAATGGCGTGCTGGTCAATGCCAACCTCGAACAGCAACTCTGCCAGGGCATTGCGCTGCTCAACCGCAAGCCGCTGACCGGCGAGCCACGCGGCAAGGACACCCCGTTCCGGCAACTGAGCGGCAGCCTTGCCGTGCGTAACGGGGTCGCCAGCAACCCGGACCTCAAGGCGCAGATCCCCGGCCTGACCCTCAACGGTAAAGGCGATGTCGACCTGCGCGTGCTGGGCATGGATTATCGCGTCGGCATCATCATCGAAGGCGACAAGGGCGAAATGCCCGACCCGGCCTGCCAGGTCAACGAGCGCTATGTCGGCATCGAGTGGCCGGTACATTGCCGTGGCCCGCTGGAGTTGGGTGCCAAGGCGTGCCGGGTCGACAAGGAAGGCATCGGCCAGGTCGCCGCCAAGCTTGCGGCCAATGAAGTGCGCAACAAGCTCGATGAAAAGATCGAAGAAAAACTGGGCGACAAAGTCAGCCCTGAACTCAAAGACGCTCTGAAGGGGCTGTTCAAACGATGAATGCTGTACACGCCCTGGCGCCTGAGCAGTTCTCTCAGGCGGTGCTGGACTGGTTCGATGTCCATGGCCGCCACGATCTGCCCTGGCAGCAGGACATCAACCCTTACCGGGTATGGGTTTCGGAAATCATGCTGCAGCAGACCCAGGTCAGCACGGTGCTCAACTACTTCGACCGGTTCATGACCGCCCTGCCCACCGTGCAGGACCTGGCTGAAGCAGCCGAAGACGAAGTGCTGCACCTGTGGACCGGGCTGGGCTACTACACCCGCGCGCGCAACCTGCAGAAGACCGCGAAGATAATCATGACCGAGCACGGCGGCGAGTTTCCGCGCAGTGTCGAGCAGCTCACCGAACTGCCTGGCATCGGCCTGTCCACCGCCGGGGCCATCGCCAGCATCAGTATGGGCATTCGTGCGCCGATCCTCGACGGCAACGTCAAGCGCGTGCTGGCGCGTTATGTGGCGCAGGAAGGCTACCCCGGTGAACCGGCCGTGGCGCGCCAGCTATGGGCGGTTGCCGAGCGCTTTACCCCGCATGCCCGCGTCAACCACTACACCCAGGCGATGATGGACCTCGGCGCGACCTTGTGTACGCGCAGCAAGCCCAGCTGCCTGTTGTGCCCGCTGGAGCGCAGTTGTGAAGCGCACCTGCTGGGCCTGGAAACCCGCTACCCGGTGCCCAAGCCACGCAAGAGCATCCCGCAAAAACGCACTCTGATGCCGTTGCTGGCCAACGCCCAGGGCGAGATTCTGCTTTACCGCCGCCCGTCTACCGGACTCTGGGGCGGCTTGTGGAGCCTGCCAGAGCTGGACGCCTTCGATGACCTGCAACACCTGGCCAGCCAGCACGCGCTGGAGCTGGGCAGCCACCACGAGCTGCCAGGCGTGCTGCATACGTTCAGCCATTTCCAGCTCAGCATCGAACCCTGGCTGGTCAGGGTCCAGACGCCGGCCAGCCACGTGGCCGAGGCCGACTGGCTCTGGTATAACCTCGCCACCCCGCCGCGCCTGGGCCTTGCCGCCCCGGTGAAGAAGCTGCTCAAACACGCAGCCGACGTATTGAATGCAGGAGAGTCCTCATGACCCGCACCGTAATGTGCCGCAAATACAAAGAACAACTGCCAGGCCTGGAGCGCCCGCCGTACCCGGGTGCCAAAGGCGAAGACATCTTCAATAATGTCTCGCAGCAAGCCTGGGCCGACTGGCAGAAGCACCAGACCCTGCTGATCAACGAGCGTCGGCTGAACATGATGAACGCCGAGGACCGCAAATTCCTGCAGACCGAAATGGACAAATACTTCTCGGGTGAGGACTACGCCAAGGCTGAAGGCTACGTCGCGCCGGAAAACTGATCATTTTTTGAACAAAACACGTAAGCATCGAAAAATATTCAGTTTTTTCTAAAAAAAAGTTGACGCATCTCCGGAAAACGCTTTTAATGCGCCCCGTAGCCCAGATAGCTCAGTCGGTAGAGCAGGGGATTGAAAATCCCCGTGTCGGCGGTTCGATTCCGTCTCTGGGCACCATCTTCAAATCAGGTGGTGCACGCATCACCCGATCAGTAAAAAACCCGCTCAGTGCGGGTTTTTTATTGCCTGCAGAAAATGCCTTTTACAGCGTTGCGTTCGACCCACTGGCATCCCGACGAACGGTAACAGGCAGCCGGTTTGCCGAACGGGCGCGAAGACAACCGCAACCGGCTCTAAATGCGCGCCAAGGATCAAACCAGGCAACCCTCAAACATCGGTAGGAAAAAAACCACCCGCGCGCTAATCATGAGTGAAATCAATATATTGAACTTTCAATTTCATACGATTGAAACATCCCGTTCTTTATATATTCACCGCCCTTACCGGACTCGCCACCAGCGCCTGTTTTTCGACTCCCAGTCAAAGTAATGACACGCCGGGTAAAAACCCGACAAACCGCCAAAAATGGGCTACCAGCGGCCAACCGGCTGTTTCCGGGGCAGGTGCTGGCATAGTAGTATCGTATTAATACTTTCTTCTTTTGCGATGTTCGATATGCGTGCTACAGCCTGCAATAAACAAAGCGGTTTTACCCTCGTCGAATTGTTGGTGACCGTGGCTGTGGTCGGCATCCTGGCAGCCATCGCCATCCCCTCCTACGAGAGCTACGTGACCAAGAGCAAGATCAAGGGCGCGCAGTCCGATCTCGCCGCACTGAGCCTGGTGATGGAGAACTTCTACCAGAAGCAGCTCAAGTACCCGACCAACACCGCCAGCACCACTGCCGAGTCACGCTGCGTGGCCGCCACCGGCACGACCACGTGCTCCGTGTCGGGCTGGCAGCCTAGCCAGGACGGGTTCATCTACAAGATCGTCACCGCCACCGCCAGCACCTACAAGCTTGAAGCGCTGGGTAGCAGCGGCAAAGTCAACGGCTGCAGCATCACCCTGACCCAGGACAACGTGCGTGCCATCGCCAGCTGCACCGGCTACAACGGCGGCTGGCAATGAACCGCAGCCGTGGCTTTACCCTGATCGAGCTGATGATCACGTTGGCGATTTTCAGTTTTCTGATCACCATGGGCTCGCAACTGACCAAATCCTGGACCGACAGCGCCAGGCAACAAGAAGCGGCCAACCTGCTCAAGCAAGGCATCAGCCGCGCCAAGGCCACTGCCCTGCGTAACCCCGGCGCGGCCCAAAGCAATGCACCAGCCGCCGCGCTGTGCAGCTCTGGCCAGACACTCAAGCTGTTCAGCGTCGCCGACCTGGCCAGCATCAACTGCGCAGCCACCGACAACATTCTCTGGCAAGCCAACCTGCCCGGCTCCGCAGCCCTGCAGAACGGCGGAACCAATATCACCTGCATCGCGTTCAACAGCCGGGGCCTGCCGGTCACTGGCAGCAACTCGTGCACGACCAGCACCATCAACGTAACGGTTGGCAGCGAAGCGTCAGTCAATGTCGAGATCATTTAAGCCCGCACGCCACCGGCAACGTGGCGACATCCTGCTGGAATCGTTGATCGGCATCGTGCTGATGTCGATCATCGGCCTGGGTATGACCTACGCCACCTCCCGTGCCGCCGTGGCCCAGCGCGACATGAAGGTGCAGAACATTGCGGTAAGCCAGATGCGGGATTTGATTAGCCTGCACGGTCAGGCACTGTGCCCTCCCAGCACCATACAGGCGAAGATAAGTGTGCCAATGCAAACCGCCACAATAATGCTAGATGCGAGCTGCACCGCAACAAGCGGCATAACCGTGAACGGTGTTTCCATTCCCACCTTCAAGACAGTGGTTCTGACAACGCGAAGCGACG
Organism: Pseudomonas sp. 21LCFQ010; assembly: GCF_024129905.1. Lineage (NCBI taxonomy): Bacteria > Pseudomonadati > Pseudomonadota > Gammaproteobacteria > Pseudomonadales > Pseudomonadaceae > Pseudomonas > Pseudomonas sp. 21LCFQ010. Next base: position 41,070 of record NZ_JAMYDZ010000035.1, read on the forward strand.
ACAACAGCCTTTTTGGCGGTGTAATTCGGGTTGGTGACGAAACGTGAAACGCCCTCAGCGCGGCTTCAACCTGATCAGCTTGATGATTGGCATGACGCTGTCGCTGATCAGCATCCTGGCGATGCTTGCGCTGTACAAGAACATGGTCGGCATCTCGGTGCGCTCGATTCAGGATGCGCAGCAGGACGGCCAGGTAAGCGCAGGGCTTCTGACTGCGCAACTTGAGATGCGTAATGCGGGGTTTGGGATGGATCTCCCCATCTCCAACAGCATCGTACTGCTCAAGGATGCAAAACTGACAGGCGGCACGATCACGTCAGAAACCCCCTACGATCCACCCAATGCGAATAAAGGTAATGCTTTGCTGTGGGCATCCAAAACGTCGGCCTCGCCAGCAAATGTTGCTAATTGTGCAGGACTAATGGTTCAGGGCGGGCAGTTGCTGCATCTGAAAAGTGCCGGCACTTGCACCGACATTCACAGCGACTGGCGAACACTAACATGGTCAAGCACTATTTTAGTTAAAGCCCCCGAACAGCCGTCTGATGACAACAACTATGGAAACGTTCAGCCATCTGGTTTTTTCAAGACAGAGTCGTCCAAGTGCTGGCCTTATGGAAAATACTCTGAGTCAACACTTCCAGATCGTTTAAAGGTCATCATGACGGCATCGATCAGCGCCAAAGACTCCACCGGGAGCGCCATACAAAGCACCAGTGAAGTCTGCCTTCCCAACCTTCCCGCCCCGCCCAAAAACCCGTAGCAGGATTGCACCATGAACCATTCACGCCTGCTACCCGTCATGCCCCCCCTCAAGCGACAACGCGGCATGGCCACAACGCTAATCATGACCCTCACCGGCGTCGCCCTGACGGCGGCCACGGTGGGCATGATGTACAGCATCCAAGGCGCGGGAGAGCAACAAATGGCCAGCCACGCCAGCGTCCCGGCTGAGTCACGCGCCTGGGAAGGAATAGAAGTGGTGCGCAAACATCTGGAGGGCAACACACCTGACGTACCTGCCTGTACCGATACCACCACCCCCCGCACCAGATTGTTTGCTACACCGGCCATTGCTGCGACCATCGTGTGCAAGGAAACCGCGAACGGCAAAACCCTGTTCACGGCCAACATCACCGGCTACAGCAACGTCAGCAGCCAGCGCGCCAAAGCCACCTCAACCTTGCAAGCGGTATACGAGAAAGGCGCGGGCGCCAGCCCGGCCGGGCAGACCCTGGGCAATGCCCTGACCTTCAACGGCGACCTCAATTACAGCGGTGGCTCGCTGTCGATCGTCAACGGCCCCTATCTGGCTTACATCAACCTCAATGGCACGCTGCGAATCACCAACGGTGCCAGAGCGTCAGTGTCCGGTTGCGCCAAGGCCGGTATCGAACTGTCCGGCGGCGGGGTCGCCGACAACGCGATCCTGCGCACTGAAGGCACCTTCAGCATGAATTCGGCCAGCCCGCCCAATAACCTGACGCTGGGCGCCAAGAACATCAACATTACCCAGGATGGCGGCAGCTACATTTCCATCAAGGCCGGCGCCTTCACGGCCAATGTCATGTCCGGAGGCAGCAAGATCGGTACGGCGCTAGTCGGCGGTGTTGTTAATGCCGATGCCGATAGAACCATTACACCGGTCATGGAAGGTACCTCACTGATCACTCTCAGCGGCTCACCAGCCACGGTGTATGCACTGGACCTGAGCAAGATCAGTCTGTCTGGCAACACCATCACTACGACCGCAACAGGGGCCGCCAAAAGAATCTCTGGCACAGGCACCTTGCCGGCCACGATCACCATGACATACACCGCAGTGTATGGTGGTGAAGTAGCCTTCAAGACCTCTACCGTCGGCACTTTTTGGGCTAACAACATCAACTTCAGCGGCTGGGATGCCACCTATTCACTGCTCAAAGCGCATGGCAATGTCTCGATTCTTACTGCTACGGTCGGCCAACTCCAAGGCGGCGGTAATCTTTCGGTTTTCGAGCGAACACCGACGTTCACTAATGCCAGTCGCATATCTGGCATGCTGCTTAATACCAACGGCACTCCGTACACTGGCACAATTGCGAACCTTAGCGTCGCAGTGCCCAATTCCTCTCCCGGCTTGCCCGGCGTGCCGTTCTGCGACCTGACCCTCAGGCCGGTCGATGTCTCGACCCTGCGTGACCAGGCCAACTACGTGTTCTATTTCGATGGCAACACGCCGATGCTGAGGATACAGAACGTCAAAAGGGCCAATGGCACCGCCGTCGATCCTGGCCCATACAACTTGACCACCACCGACTTGCAGCGTATCGGTGGGGCAGACTTTCTGATCTGTAACTGGTACTACAACAGTGGTGGCAACAACACCTGCGGCAAGAATGCTACGCCCAGCAACGGCTGGGTATTCAACGGCATCATGGCATTCCCGCCCGGCGTCGCCTGGTTTCAGGGCAACGTGACCCTCGACGGCGTGCAAATGGCCCGCTTCAGCAATACCTTTCTCAGCACCGGTGACGTGACCTTGACCAGTTCGTCCAACGCACCGATTTACGCGCCGAACTTTTCCGGCGCCAGCTTCACCTGTGGCGGCGCCTTCTATGCGACCAACCTGTGCAAGAGCACCACGGCCCTGGCGACCTGGACCGACTCGACCGGCACCCTGCGCACCGGCATGCCCATCGGCAATATCGCGGTCGAGGCCGAACGTGCGCTGTACACCAACGGCTGGACGATCTGGGGCAACGTGATTCTCGGTGGCCTGGTTAATGCCTCTGGCGCGACCACCAACATCAAAGGCGGGCTGTCTACCGGCAACAACGGCGTGACCGCTACCACCATCGGTGCGGGCGGTATCGCGGTGGACGTATCCAACATGAGCAGTGACCAGAGCATCGTCGGCACCACCACAGGCTCTGGCAGTACGACAGGCGGAACAGGCGGGTCGGGCACCACAACCGTTAAATGGGTACGCCCTCTGTAGACATCGCACTTGGGTTTTACCGCCGTCTGCGTTTCAATGGCGGCCCACGCCACACCGACACCCAAGGACACCTTCATGGCCTCCTCAGACAAGCAGCAAAAGCGCGCCCAACGCGCAAAACTCAAGGCCAAGCAGAATCGCTCCGGCCAGAAGCCGAAGACGTCGGTGCATTCGCTGTTCGATTCGCCGTTGGTCGATCAGCCGTTCGATGACGTGAAAATCGACCTGAGCACCTTTGACTTCCAGGACCTGGTCGAGAATGGCTTCGACCCGGCCGATTACGAAGACCTGTTCGAAACCATGCATCAGGCCGAGGCCATCAGTCAGATCGCGCTGTGCGCAGTATTCCTGCAATACCCGGTGCTGGAACTGGTATTGGCCGAGCAGAACGACGAAGAAGCCACCGACTTCATGATGGGCCTGCTGATCACCTATCGCGCGATTTTCCATAACGAAGACGAAGACACCGCGCTGGAATGGATCGGCACACCGACATTCCAGGCTGCCTACCAGAAGGCTTCGGACCTGCTGGTGATGCGCAACGAAAGCCAACGCCGCGGGCGTTGAGGCTCTACTTTTGACATCCTCCCCGCCCTAAAGGGCGGGGATTCCCACAATTGGACGCTCATGCCCGAGCGCGAGAATGTTTTTTGCGGCGTTGACGTCGCGGCCGTGAGTGACACCGCACCCACAACAAGTCCATTCCCTTTAACGCCCATGAGCTCCGGCAAGCAGAAGCCATCAACCCGAAAGAGCTACTGCGAACATTCATTCTCGGTCCGGTCGCCGAAATGGAAGGCACAGGAATCAAAAACATTGCCCAGAGCTGGTTCGCGGTCCAGCTATCGCGTTATTGGTTATGCTCCCAAGGGATAGACGAGCAGGATGCGTTGAAACTCATCGACAGCGCAGCATTCAAGCGGGACTTGAGAAAAGTGCTCAATCGTCTCGGAAATGAAGAACCCCTGCGCTGGATATGAGACAGCCTTCTCGAATCACTTGTCAGTCATGACGCTCATCGTCCTTGTAAGCGCTTAGACTCCCTCACTGCTCTTAACTGCACCGGAGGTCTCTGCATGTCTTCGTCATCCAAACAACAGAAGCGCGCCAAACGCGCCAAGGCCAAAGCCAAGCAGTTACGCATCCAGCGTAACAGCGACACCCCGGCAGCTCCCAGTGATGACTGGCCAGACAATCATCTCTACTTCGAGCGCAACGCTGAAGACAAGACACAGGAGGTGATACGCATGTTGAACCAGTCGCTGCTCATGCTTATCGAAAGCCACCAACCTGACGATCAACTGCCCCGCCCTGTGCGTGAGCTTTTCGAGGACATGCAGGCGGCAGAGGCGACGGATCTGGAAGACATGATCTATCTGGTTGTGGACGGCCCGCTGTCCGAGCCGCACCCGGTGCAGAACCTTCTGGACGGCAAACTGTTCCAGGTGATGGCGTTGTATTGGAACTGGTCGGAAGGCCTGGACGAGGATGCCGTAGAGCAACGCATGAAGGCCTACGAGTTCGACTCAGCATTGAGTCGCGTCCTGGCTCCCTACCTCAACTCCGATGAGCAAGACGCCGCGCAAGAGGTAGACGATTACATGGATTCGATCATCGACAGAACGCTTATCGAGGCCTACCTGGAGCTCATGCAAGCCGAAGCCATCAGCCAGGAAGAACTGCTCTTTAAACTACTGCAAAGCCCGCTATTGATGCTTGAGGACGAGTTCGGAGAACCGCTGGATGAAGAAGGCGTGGCCGAAGAGATGGCCAGTATGCTGATAGGTTACTGGGAATGGTCAGAAGATCTCGACGAGACCGATGCAGAGGCGCGTATGACTACAGAACAGTTCGCGCAGGACCTGATACGCGCCACAGAGCGCTTTCTGGCTATATCACCGGCGCCCTGAGAAACCACAGGAGCTGCTTTAGGAGCTGCTGTAGGAGCTGCTTCAGCAGCGAACAATACAACCTTGTTGCGGCTAATGTTCGCGGCTAAAGCCGCTCCTACGGGCAAGTCAGCCCCGACGCACCGGGGCCGATCTGCGGTCAGTTCAGCGCTGCAGCGCCCTGCTCACCCGCCGCCTTGCGGCGCCGTGAAACCAGCAAACCGGTGGCAACCACACCCAGGCTCAGCAGCGCGGTGGCGACGATTTCCATGCGGTGTTTTTCCATGAACAACATGGTGATCAGCACGCCGCTGATGAAGATGATCACCGCCCAGGTCAGCCACGGGAACAGCCACATGCGGAAGGTCAGCGGCTCGCCGCTGGCGACCAGTTTGCGGCGCATGCGCAGTTGCGACACGGCGATCACTAGGTACACCAGCAAAGCGATGGCGCCGGAGCTGGCCAGCAGGAACTGGAACACAGCTTCTGGGGCGATGTAGTTGGCGATCACGGTCAGGAATGCCGCTGCGGTCGACAGCATCACCGCCCAGTAAGGCGTACCGGCCTGGGTGGTGCGTTTGGCAACGGCTGGTGCATCACCGCGTTTGCCCAGCGAGTAGAGCATGCGCGAGGCGGTGTACAGCGCCGAGTTCAGGCAGCTGGTGACGGCGATCAAGACGATGATGTCCACCACCATCTTGGCGTTGGGAATGCCCATGCGCTCCAGCACGGTCTGGTAGGAGCCGACAGAAGCCAGCAGTGGGTCGTTCCACGGCACCAGCGCGACCACGATGAAGATCGACACCAGATAGAACAGGCAGATCCGCCAGATCACCGAGTTGGTAGCCTTGGTAATCTGTTTCGCCGGGTCTTTGGACTCGGCCGCTGCAATGGTGACAATCTCGGTGCCCATGAACGAGAACATGGTGGTCAAAATCGCTGCGAGCACCGCGCCCATACCGTTAGGCATGAAGCCGCCGGTGTCGAACAGGTGGCTGACGCCGCTGACCTGGCTGGTCGGCAGAAAGCCGAAAATCGCTGCCAGGCCCAGCGCAACGAAGGCGACGATGGACAGCACTTTGATCAGCGCGAACCAGAACTCGAACTCGCCGTAGTTCTTCACACTGAACAGGTTGGTCGCGGTCAGCAGCAGGGTAATGACCAGCGAGTAGACCCAGAACGAGATGTTCGGCCACCAGGCATGCAGGATCGCTGCAGCCGCGTTGGCTTCCAGCGGGATCACCAGCACCCAGAACCACCAGTACAGCCAGCCGATGGTGAAGCCGGCCCAGCGACCGATGGCGCGGTCGGCATAGGTCGAAAACGAGCCGGTGTCCGGAGAAGCCACGGCCATTTCGGCCAGCATGCGCATCACCAGCACCACCAGCGTACCGGCAGCGGCATAGGCCAGCAGCACGGCCGGGCCAGCGGCGGCGATGGCATGCCCGGAGCCGACAAACAAACCGGCACCGATTACCCCGGCAATCGACAGCATGGTGATGTGCCGAGGTTTCAACCCTTGGTCGAGGGTAGAGAAATTTGCGGAATTGCTCATTTAAAGCACCTTTGCGAGACGAGCCAGACACATCGGAGCGCTTCGTAAAAAGAATGCTACGGCGATGTTCTTTATTCTTTACGCAAATTCCGCGCCAGAATGTTCCAAAAACGACGTCGCTCAGGAACCACCTGACTTACAGACGAAAAAACGATCGAGATCTTTTACGGGGCTGTTCGGGATTTGTTACCGAATGCCACAAGCGAACGGGCGTCAACGCACCAGCGAGAAACACTCTGTAGTAACAGGCACTGTTATGGTGCGCAGCAAAACGTAACCGCCGGGCACAAGCGGCTTCCCTGTACCGGCCAAAGCTGGCAACATCGCGCCTTTTTTGCGCAAGGCCGTCGGCAATGGGGCAATCCCCCGGCATGAGCGGTTTCTGTTGCGGCGACAGTCCCCTGCATCCATGCGACACGCCGCCACATCCTGCAGCTTTGGCACTATGGTCCGATTCTGGCGCTATGCTAGCTTGGCGCACGCCAAGGAAGGCCACCAACAAGCAGGAGCGTATCTATCTATGAGGAACCCACATGGCCGAGGCCACGCCCGCCCTGGAAATCCGCAATCTGCACAAGCGTTACGGCAAGCTTGATGTACTCAAGGGCGTCTCGCTGACCGCCCGCGATGGCGATGTCATCTCGATTCTTGGCTCGTCCGGCTCTGGCAAGTCGACCCTGCTGCGCTGCATCAACCTGCTGGAAAACCCGCACGAAGGCCAGATTCTGGTCGCCGGTGAAGAACTGCGCCTGAAGGCTGCGCGCAACGGCGAGCTGGTGGCCGCCGATAACCGGCAGATCAACCGGCTGCGCAGCGAAATCGGTTTCGTGTTCCAGAACTTCAACCTCTGGCCGCACATGAGCGTGCTCGACAACATCATCGAGGCGCCGCGCCGGGTGCTGGGCCAGAGCAAGGCTGAAGCCATCGAGGTGGCCGAAGCGCTGCTGGCCAAAGTCGGCATTGCTGACAAGCGCCATGCCTTCCCGACTCAGCTCTCTGGCGGTCAGCAGCAACGTGCGGCGATTGCCCGGACCCTGGCCATGCAGCCGAAAGTGATCCTGTTCGACGAGCCGACTTCGGCACTCGACCCGGAAATGGTCCAGGAAGTGCTCAACGTCATCCGTGGCCTGGCCGAAGAAGGCCGGACCATGCTGCTGGTGACCCATGAAATGAATTTCGCCCGGCAAGTCTCCAGTGAAGTAGTCTTCCTGCACCAGGGGCAGGTCGAAGAGCAGGGCACACCCCAGCAAGTCTTCGAGGCCCCACGGTCGGTAAGGTGTCAACAATTCATGTCGAGCAATCGTTAAACGGAGCAACACCCATGCAGACGTACAAGAAGTTACTGCTGGCCACCGCTGCCACACTGGCAATCACCGGCAACGCGTTCGCCGAAACCCTCAAGTTCGGCATCGAGGCGGCTTACCCGCCATTCAACAACAAGGACGCCAGCGGCCAGGTCGTGGGCTTCGACTATGAAATCGCCCAGGCCCTGTGCGCCAAGATGAAAGTCGAGTGCCAGGCGGTGACCTCCGACTGGGACGGCATCATCCCGGCCCTGAACGCCAAGAAGTTCGACTTCCTGGTGTCGTCGCTGTCGATCACCGAAGAGCGCAAAGTGGCGGTGGACTTCACCGACCCGTACTACTCCAACAAGCTGCAGTTCATTGCGCCGAAAAGCACTGAGCTGAAAGCCGACAGCGTCGCAACGCTGAAGAAAGAGCTCGACGGCAAGACCGTTGGCGCCCAGCGCGCCACCCTGGCCGCCACCTGGCTGGAAGACAACCTGGGCAGCGACGTGAAAGCGACCCTGTATGACACCCAGGAAAACGCCTACCTGGACCTGACTGCCGGCCGCAGCGATGCGATCCTGGCCGACAAGTACGTCAGCTACGAGTGGCTGAAAAGCAAAGACGGCGCGAACTTCGAGTTCAAGGGCAACCCGGTCGAAGAAAACGACAAGGTCGGCATCGCCGTCCGTAAAGGCGACGCACTGCGCGAGAAGCTCAACGTAGCCCTGAAAGAAATCATCGCTGACGGCACCTACAAGAAGATCAACGACAAGTACTTCCCGTTCAGTATCCTCTGATTCGCCCTGCGCCAGCCGCTGCCCCGCGAGGGCGCAGCGGCCGGCCACGGTGGCCTGAAAAAGCCTGCCCATGAACTTCGAACTCCACGAATTCGGCCCGGCCCTTGCGGCTGGCATGCTGATGACCGTCAAGCTCGCCCTCTCGGCCCTGTGCCTGGGGCTGGTGCTGGGTCTGCTTGGCGCCCTCGCCAAAACCTCATCGCACCGCGGCCTGCAATGGCTCGGCGGCGCCTATTCGACGCTGGTGCGCGGCGTGCCCGAGCTGCTCTGGGTGCTGCTGATCTACTTCGGCACCGTCAACGGCCTGCGGGCACTGGGCGAGCTGATCGGGATTCCCGGCCTGGAACTCAACGCCTTCGCCGCCGGGGTCATCGCGCTGGGGCTGTGCTTCGGCGCTTACGCCACTGAAGTGTTTCGCGGCGCCCTGCTGGCCGTGCCCAAAGGTCACCGCGAAGCCGGGCTGGCGCTGGGCATGTCGCGGCCACGGATCTTCTTTCGGGTGGTGATGCCGCAGATGTGGCGCATCGCCCTGCCCGGTCTTGGCAACCTGTTCATGATCCTGATGAAAGACACCGCGCTGGTGTCGGTGATCGGCCTCGAAGAGATCATGCGCCACGCGCAGATTGCCGTGAGCGTTACCAAAGAACCGTTCACCTTCTACCTGGCGGCCGCCTTCATGTACCTGGCGCTGACCGTAGTGGCCATGACCGGTATGTACTTTCTGGAAAAACGCGCCGCACGCGGCTTCACGAGGAGCGCCTGATGAACTGGGAAGTCATCATCAAGTGGCTGCCACGCCTGGCCCAGGGCGCGACCCTGACCCTGGAACTGGTGGCCATCGCGGTCATTGCCGGGCTGATCCTGGCCATCCCGCTGGGCATCGCCCGCTCATCGAAGCACCTGCCGATCCGCGCCCTGCCCTACGCTTACATTTTCTTCTTCCGTGGCACGCCGCTGCTGGTGCAGCTGTTTCTGGTCTACTACGGCCTGGCGCAGTTTGAGGCGGTGCGGCAAAGCGCGTTGTGGCCGTACCTGCGCGACCCGTTCTGGTGTGCGGTCATCACCATGACCCTGCACACCGCCGCCTACATTGCCGAGATTCTGCGCGGCGCGATCCAGGCCGTGCCACCCGGCGAAATCGAAGCCGCCCGCGCCCTGGGCATGTCGAAGAACAAGGCGCTGTTCTACATCATCCTGCCCCGCGCCGCGCGTATCGGCCTGCCGGCGTACAGCAACGAAGTGATCCTGATGCTCAAGGCCAGCGCCCTGGCCAGCACCATCACCCTGCTAGAACTGACCGGCATGGCCCGCACCATCATCGCCCGCACCTACCTGCCGGTGGAGATCTTCTTCGCGGCGGGGATGTTCTACCTGGTGATGTCGTTCTTGCTGGTGCAAGGCTTTAAATTGCTGGAGAAAGCGCTGCGGGTGGACATGACTCACGGGCGCTGATCAAGCTGGCGGCACGCATACCCCGTAGGAGCTGCTTTAGCAGCGAAGCTTTTCGCTGCTAAAGCAGCTCCTACGGGTCATACCACCGTACCCATCGCCCTCCACTCTTCTCCCGCTGAGCGGCCCAACCACCATGTCCACCTCCGACCTGCTCAGCCGCTTCCAGGCCCTGGACCGCTTCCTCATCGAGCACCAGGCACTCTGGCGACCCAAGCCCTTCACTGAACTGCGCCTGCCATGGGAAGCCACTTACCCACAGCTCTCGCAATGGCTGCGCAGCCGCACAGTGGAACAAGCCGAAGCCGCGCACAACCACCCCGAACACCTGCAAGCCCCGGAGCCGTTCAGCCAACTGGCCGCCCAGGCCGTGGCGCTGGCACGGGCTGACGAGTTGCCCAGCCAACCGCTAAACCCGGTGGAGCCACGCCTGAGCGTCGATGTACCCGGCCGCAAATGGCAACAGATCGAGGCCTTCGCCAGCCACCTGAACCTGCCGGCAACCCCGACCCACTGGCTCGACTGGTGCGCCGGCAAAGGTCATCTGGGCCGCCGACTCACTGGCCCCGGTCAGCGCCTGACCTGCCTGGAGTACGACCCGGCATTAGTCGAGGCCGGTCGTGAGCTGAGCTTGCGCCATCGGGTCAACGCCCAACATGTGCAGCAAGACGTGATGGCTGTCGAGACCGCCAGCCATCTGCACGCCGACCACACCGCCGTGGCACTGCATGCCTGCGGCGATCTGCATGTGCAATTGATGCAACTGGCCAGCGCCACCGGCTGCCCGCAACTGGCGATTGCGCCGTGCTGCTACAACCGCACCGCCCACGCTCATTACCAGCCGTTGTCGCAGGCGGGGCAAGTGTCGGCGCTGCAACTGTCTCGGGATGACCTTGGCCTGCCATTGAGCGAGACCGTCACCGCGCCCGCCCGGGTACGTCGCCAGCGCGACCTGTCGATGGCGCGGCGGCTGGGCTTTGATCTGCTCCAGCGCCGGTTACGCTGTGTGGACAACTATTTACCCACCCCTTCGCTGCCGGTCGCGTGGCTGGCGAAACCTTACGCCGATTACTGCCATGAACTGGCCGCCCGCAAACAACTGCCCATACCAGGCCCACAAGACTGGGCTGCACTGGAGGCACAAGGCTGGCAACGGCTGGCAGAAGTCCGGAATCTGGAGCTTGTGCGCAATTTGTTCCGTCGGCCGCTGGAGATGTGGCTGGTGCTGGACCGGGCACTTTACCTGCAAGAACAGGGCTATAACGTGCAACTCGGCACCTTCTGCGCGCCTGAACTGACCCCGCGCAACCTGCTGTTGATTGCCCGACAAATGACCGCACAACCTGTGGATAACTCTGTTGATTAAATTCCGGAAGCTGGGGAAAACGTCTGTAGAAAGCGCCCGACAATGCCGGGCTTTCGGCGTGTATTCAAAGTCAAGCCCGTTCTGGCTCAATGGTTTGCGGCCGGGCACCGCTCAGAACCCGGACCGCACATCAGAAAAATTTCATGTTTACGGAACTTGTGAATAAACCTGCAAACATGCGGCCATCAGGGTTGCTCGACGCACGCCAGTGAGCGCTCCACCATCACTCTGGCCATCTCCGCCATGTGCATCGACGAGAACGCCAGGCTGCGCTGAGCACCGCTAAGACCCTCGCCCAACTCACAGGACGTCGCCGCCGCACAACGCAGGAAATCCAGCGCGTGAAGCAGTGTGGTCTCAAGATGCGGAGGGATAGTGGCGGGGTTGTTTTCTACAACGTCGGTGGCGGGCAGGTAATGCGCCAGGGCGCGTTCTACGATGGATTGATTCAGGACAGGAAGCAGTGTCTTGCTGCCGGGTTTATCGGAAGTATCGTTGACCATGTGCTTTAGCTCCTTACAGTGAGCTGCCACCTGATCACGACTAAACGATAGGGTGGCGGCTGTACGCAGGTTAGTCGTCCGGTGAGCTAAAACCGGTGCATCCGAAGATGCCCTGGCACAGCCGCCATAGAACGTTGGCCTTTGAACAGGCCAACGGAACGGCGGCGCTATGCGCTTTAACTCAATGCGGGCGACTAAACCCGTTCACCGGAAATCGGTGACTGGCGCAGACTAGAAGCGCATTGGGTGGGGCGCAAGCGGGTCGGGATTCTGTCGGAAATGTCTGTCAAAAGAAAGGGACGCATCCCGCAAAAACACCCCGGAAACCATTGCAAATCTTCACCGCAGCCCGCGATCAGAACTGATTGAGCTTGAGTTGTGTCGGCGCAAACGAGCGGCCTTTGAGCTTGCTCAGCGTCAGCCGATAGACACTGGACTTCACCTGGCTGCCCATCGGCGTCTCTTCAAGCAGAATGCGGTTGGTGGCAAACACACAGCCGGTTTTGAGCATCTGGTACTTGAGCTGATAGTAACCGGCGTCCATCCGGGCAAAACTGAACTGCTCACCCGGCGGCACATAGGCATGCCGAAACGCATTGCGCCCCACCGCATCAGTGACCTTGGCATACACCGCCGAATCGCCACCGCGGTTATCCACCACAATCTGCGACCAACCATTGTTCCTCAGCAACGGCATGCCTTGCAGATAACCCGCATCCAGCGGCCACGCCGCCCCCAGCGGGTCCAGCGCCGGCACCGCACACTCAGGCTCGGCCGGCACAGGCGGCGACACCGGCAACACACGCTCGACCCGCTCCGGCTCCGACGCCGGCCGGACATACACCGGCAACGCTTCGGTCGGCGTATACGACAGCCTGGCGTTGTGGTCATAGCCCATCCACACACCGGCCGCGCAGAAAGTCATGAACAACAACACCCAACGCACCAACGTGCGCCGCCGCCGACGCTTGGAAACCGGCTGCCCGCCACCCGCAGCCGAAGCAGGCCGCGCCTTGGCCGCCCGCGCAGCGGGCGCCGTCGCAGACGAACCCGCCTGAGCCGCCGCCGCATACACCGCCGCACCCTGACGCCCCTGCACCACCACCGCCTGAGCCCTCTGCTGACGCCGCTCCTGCTCCAGCAGTTGCGCGTCATACAACAACCGTCGCGCCGGATTGGCCAACACCTCATGCGACGCATTGACCCGGCTCATCAACTCCGACGCATCCTCAGCCGGATTGCGATCGGGATGCAGCTGCTGCGCCAGCTTGCGATACGCCCGCTTGATCTGCTCAGGCGTCGCATCCCGCGCAACGTTCAACTGCTCGTAATGGGTGAGGGTATTCTGCATTGCACCTGCATTCCATGGCCACATGCCAGCTCGGCAACTGTATCGGCCTGAAACGCCAGAGCTTCAATGCCCGACGACCAGCGACACCACATGGCGATTTTTTCAAGCTAATCAGGCAGGTAGGCTTTACAAGCGCGCCAGACTCTATATACTCCTTCGCCATTGCCGGTATAGCTCAGTCGGTAGAGCAACTGACTTGTAATCAGTAGGTCCCGAGTTCGATTCTTGGTGCCGGCACCATACAAGGTTGCAGAGAAGGCTTTCAAAATCTCTGGAATCCACGAAAACCCGCCTTCTGGCGGGTTTTTTCGTTTTGGGGTTTTGTCGGATTCCAAAGTATCCAGCACCAATAAGAGTCGTGCGCCAGATACACCGAACCTCGCAGCCCTGCAGCAACCTACCCGCCTGGCTGAATATTGCGCCAACCTGTGCCCGTTTCTTTCTTCTGGAAAGAGACCAGCACTTCTAGGGATTCTCCGATCAAGTCACCACAGGCCATCTGACCTGTGCTGAAATAGCCCTCCGTCCAACTGCCCTCTACAAGCCCGCCATCCCATGAGTCAGATGAGCTTTTCCGATTTCGAGTACGCCGGTAA
>NZ_JAMYDZ010000036.1:0-48838 GCF_024129905.1 Pseudomonas sp. 21LCFQ010
ACAGCGCAAGCACCCACACGAATTGCTTGATTCAATTGTTAAAGAGCGGTTGGTTGAGCCTTTCGCTTCAACCGAGGCGCGCATTCTACGCTAACCTCTTGTTCTGTCAAGCGTTTATTTTCAGAAGTTTCAAACTCATTCAAAACTTCGAAACGCTAGAACCGAACAGCGTGCCGAGCGTCTTTCGATCAACTCGTCAGCGGGAGGCGAATCTTACAGCATCCTAAGTTGCTGTCAACTGCCTTTTTCACCGCCGGAGCCAGGAGGCTCGCACCGCCTCCAACCCTTTCTGAACTTCTAACTCGTTGATTATCAAGGAGTTTTTCGTTCATTCCGCGTTGGAAGTGGTGCGCATTATAAGCACATCTGAAACCCCGTCAACCGTTAATTTCAAATATCTCGAAATTAGCTTCGAAGCTCCCAAATACCTCCCCTTCTATATACCTGCCTATCGTGAAGTGACTTTGCGCAGGATCCGCGACAACTCATCAACCGAATAGGGCTTTTGCAACAGTTCAAAGCCATCGGCACCGTGCTTGGCAAGTACGTCGCTGTAGCCTGAGGTCAACACCACCGGCAAGGCCGGGTAACATCGACGCAGTTCATGCAGCAGGTCGATACCGCTCATTCCGGGCATGACCACATCGGAGAACACCACATCAAACCGGTCGACACCCGCGCTCAGCTCAGCCAGTGCGGTATGAGCATCACCGGCCAATACCGTGATGTAGCCCAACTCGGCAAGTGCCTGGGTCGCAAAGACGCCCACATCCGGATTGTCTTCAACCACCAGCACTCGGGTTCCATGGCCTTCCTCAAGCGGTTCATCCGGGTCGCAGGGCTGCGCCCCCCGCTCCTGCCCTTCGACACGCGGCAGATAAAGCGTAAACGTGGTGCCTTTACCCCACTCACTGGCAACCGCTATTTCGCCACCCGACTGTTTGGCAAAGCCGAACACCTGACTAAGCCCAAGCCCGGTGCCCTGACCAACCCCCTTGGTGGTATAGAAAGGCTCAAAAATGCGCTCAAGATGCGTCATCGGGATACCGGTGCCGGTATCGCTGATCGACACCGCGACAAAAGCACCGGCCACCGCCGCATGGCCTCGCACCGCAGGCATGGACTCTACGGCGCGGACCGCAATGGTAAGTTTGCCCTGACCGTTCATGGCATCTCGTGCATTGACCAGCATGTTTACCAGAGCGGTATCAAACTGATTCGGATCGGCATTGACGAAGCAAGCCTGCTCGGGGAGATCCGTCACAATCTCGATCCGCGACCCCGTCAAAGTGCCGATCATTGCGCCGATCGCCCTGACGCTGTCGCCCGCACCAAACACTTCTGGCTTGAGTGTCTGGCGCCGTGCGAACGCCAGCAACTGCCCAGTCAGCTTCGCCGCGCGATCAACCGTTTCCGAGATCGCTTTTATATAGCGGGTGCGCCGCTCTTGATTAAGATCCGGCCGCAGCAGCAGATCGGTTGAAGATCGGATCACCGTCAACAGGTTGTTGAAGTCATGAGCAACGCCGCCGGTCAACTGCCCCACCGCTTCCATCTTCTGCGCCTGTCGCAATGCTTCTGCCTGCTCGCGCTCAGCCGTCACGTGACGCCCCGCCGCATAGATCCGACCGTCCTGAAAGGTGGCCGTCCAGCTAAACCATTTATAGCTGCCGTCGCGGTGTCGAAGCCGGAACTGATACGGCACAGTCAACGGCGCCAACGCGATGCCGCGAAAACTGGCGAGTGTCGCCTCAAGATCTTCCGGATGAATATGCTGGTTAAGCCGCTTGCCCACCAACTCCTGCTCTGACCAGCCCAATTGCTCCGGCCAGCGCGCATTGACCTCATCGAGTACACCGTCCGGCGAGGCAATGACCAGCAGTTCTTGAGACAACCCCCAGGCACGATCACGCTCGCGCGTACGCATGGCTAATACATTGGCCTGCTCTTTCTCGGCGGTGATATCCCGCGCACTGCAATAGACCTTGCCATCCTCCAGAACCGCCACCCATGAAAGCCAGCGATAACTGCCGTCCCGATGCCGACAGCGATTTTCGAAACGCAAAACAGGCCTGCCTTGCGCCGCCTTGGCAAACATCATCTCGCTCTGCGCCAGATCATCCGGATGAATGAACGAGAACAAGGGCGCATGCACATCTTCAGGCGACCAGCCCAACGTGATTCGCCACGCTGGGTTACAGGCTTCAATCACGCCTTGCGCATTGATGACCGAAAGCAAGTCAGGACTGAGCATCCAGGTACGGCTGCGCTCGGTGGCACGCTCATTGACCTTGCGCTCAAGTTCGCTGTTGAGGGCGCGTAACTCATCTTTGCTATTGCGCAGCCTCTGGTCGGAACGATGCCTTTCAATCGCCAGCGCGGCAGTCTGGGCGATCACCGCAATGGCTTCGATATCCCCCGGTGTCGGCGCTCGTGGTTCACCGTAATAAACCGCGAAGGTGCCCAGCACCACACCATCAGCAGCCTTGATCGGCATCGACCAGCAAGAACGCAGACCATGCGAGACCGCCAGGTCCGCATAGCCCTCCCACAACGGGTCATTGGCAATATCATTGACGAACACTGCGCTGCCACGCGCAGCGGCCGTGCCACACGAGCCGATCCCTTCGCCGATGGCAATGCCATGAATGGCCTCGTTATAAGCCGCCGGCAGGCTGGGGGCCGCGCCATGCAGCATGTAATGGCCGTCCTCACTCAGGAACAACACCGAGGCCATCATGTTTTCACTTTGCGCTTCCACAGCGATCACCAGATCACTGAGCACCTCAGCCAGCGGCACGCCCGCAGCAATCTGGCCGAGTACCTTGCGCTCACGCTCGATCAACGCCTTGGGTGAATAGCTGGCACCCAACAGACTTGCATCTATAGAAGGCTTGGCGGACAGTTCTTCAAACACGCGAAATTACTCGTAACATGGCTATCGTCCCTGTTCAGGCAAAGACCGCATTGCAACCCACAAAACGCTGGCGCACCGCCTGTGGGCAAATTGGCATTGATCAACTATACGCCTCGGGCATTGTTCCCAATACGGCTGGTTGGACACCAGCCCCATCGAAAGTTGCCCGCCGCGGCGCCTATTCGCCAGCGCAAGCCCACTGACGTCCGGCAACCCCATTGCCAGAGCCTTGAATGTGGCATCTACCCGGAAACAGTGCTTTCATCGGTCAGACCAATATGCCATCTTGACTGCCGAGACAGTAATAGCAACAAGCCTTTAGCGGACAGGAGTGTCGAAATGCGGATAAAGGCCTCCTGCCTTATCATGTTGATCATTTTTATAGCGGCCCTGTTCGGCATCATGGCTCGCCCGCTCGGCACCCTTTCGTCTCTATGGCCCGCGAACGCCATCCTGGCAGGCCTTATGGTGCGTAATCCGCAGATGGCGACACCGCAAGGCTGGCTGGGTGCGCTGGTGGGGTTCGTGGCCGCCGACGTGTTGACCGGCAGCACACTGCCCACCGCCTTGCTGCTGACCTGTGCGAATCTGGTTGGCGCCGCGATCGGCTGCTTCTACCTGTCACGGCTGGCCAAACCTCATTTGTCCCTGCAAACAACCGAGTCGGTACTGCATCTGATTCTGGTCAGTCTTGCGGCATCGGTCAGTGCCGGCCTGGCCGGCGCGGCAGCCATGCAGTACCTGTTCGGACAGCCCTTTGCCAGTGGCTTCTACTTCTGGAGCCTCGGGGAAATCGTCCATTACGCGATCATCCTGCCGATGGTGCTGGCCGCCCCCACGCCACAACAGACACGCCAATGGTGGCGAAACTTCCGACAGACCGCCAGCTTGCCGGGCCTTTATCGACAAAGCATTCCATTGCTGGCCTTGGTTCTGTCCAGCGCCGCTGCGTTGTGGATTGGCGGCCCTGGTGCAGTGATGTTCTCGGTACCGGCACTGCTCTGGTGCGCCTTGAGTTACAACCTGTTTGGCGCGACCGTCGTGACGCTAATCTTCAGCAGTTGGACGACCATCGCCATCTCCCAACATTACCTCGACCTCTCGGTTACCTGGCCACTGGCAGTGGCCGACCTGCAGTCGATTCGTATTGGCATCCTGCTGCTGACCCTCACCCCTTTGACGGTGGCGATCATTTCTGCTGCGCGTCAGCAGCTCCTGCAACAGGTCCAGCACCTCGCCTCGCATGACCAACTCAGCGGCCTGCTCAACCGGCGCGCGTTCCATGATCAAGCTACCCAATGCCTGCAGGCGCAGCAGCGCCAGAGCCCATTGCTGGCTGTGCTGATGCTCGATATTGATCGTTTCAAAAGCATCAACGACACCTGGGGCCATTCAGCCGGCGACCAGGTACTGGTGAACTTCACCCAGGTGGCCAGCGAGTGCCTGGGCGAGCGCGGTCTATTTGGCCGGGTCGGGGGTGAGGAGTTTTCAATTCTGGTGCCGGTAAGCTCTGCAGATGAAGCAGGCCAGATTGCTGAAAATATTCGCCAGCGTTTTGCACACACTCCGCTTGATCTCGGGGCCGGCAGGCTGATCGAGGCCACAGTAAGCATCGGCGTGGTGACCACCCAAGACGCCGAGCCGCTTAAACAACTGCTGTTGCGCGCCGACCAGGCGCTTTACCAGGCCAAACACCAAGGCCGTAATCGCGTGCAGTTAGCGGTGCCGGCCTGATGTCATCAACCTCTGAACGCTACTGGGCATCCTGCAACGCCTGGCCTACTTGCTTGAGCGAACCTTCGATCGGCCCTGCCAGCAGCTTCAGTTCAGTAGTCTTGCCGCGAATCACCACTTCCATATTGTTCGGCTTGCCCCGCTTGTCGCCAACAATCCGGTAGGTGGTGTCGCCACGAACGAAACTCAGCACCTGACGCACGCTGTCGTAATCGAACGCTTGCGGCTCTGCCTCGGGGTAAACCAGGCCGACTTCGTTGTTGTTATCGACCGCCACATAGTAGACCGGTGAGTGGTCGCCCCAACGGAACAGAATGATGCGCTTGCCCGATGGCGCCAGCCGGAACGCCAGCAGGGTCTGGATTTCTTCGGCCGGGTCCCACAGCGTCCGGGTGGTACTGACACGCTTACCATCGACTTCCCGCCAGCGGGTTTCTCTAGGCAAACCGGCCACACCGCTGGCATCAATCGCCGTCTCCACTTCAATTACGGGCTCACCGCTATCGATGCGGTAAGTGGTAAACCAATGGCTGCAACAGCCACTCTTGGCCATGGTACTGACCCGGCGCGTCTGGGCGTTGTAGTCGAAGAAGCCGCAGTAATTCTGCGCCAGCTCGGTAAACGCCTCACTTCGCCGAAACCCCTCGGCAGTGCCAAGAAACACCTGATACGACGGGCCGTGATAGCAACTGAACTGGCCGTCCATCAGCGCCAGATCCTTGATGCCGTCGAAGTTGAAATCGTCATAAATCAGCACACTCTGCTCGCCGTACGGCAACTCGTGCACATTGGCCTTGACCTTGCCAGTCTTCGGATCGGTGTTCAGCACCAGTTCATCAGAACGCACCTGAAGCAACTCGGCGCCGTCCTGCTTGTTATAGATACGGATGATACCTGGGCGAAATACCTCGTCCTCGGCGGAGATCTCCAGAGTGGCCCGATAATGCTCGGCGAAGTCTTGCAGGTTGTAGGTGCTGCGGGTGATTTCCTGAAACCGGTCGGCGTCCATTTCGCCATAGATCTGCGGCGCACTGGCCGCACTGACCAGCAGCGGCACAAGCAAGGTCATGGTGAACAGGCATAGCCGCTGAATGATGGAAACCGACACGACGCAACTCCCTTTGATTGAGCGATGGTTTGACTGAGCGATGGCGTGCGATTGTCGGTGATTGTTCAGGGAATGTCTGCTGGCTCTCAGAAACAGAAAAGGACCGCCGCAGCGATCCTTTTCTTTCAACCAGTCAGGCTTAGACTGCCTGATCCCATGGGCGGTCGCCGTGCTCGTCCTTGATACGAGTCGGCAGGCCCATCACGTCCAGCAGCTTGAGGAACGGCTCGGCTGGCAGTTCTTCGACGTTGGCCATGTGTTTCACATCCCATTCACCACGGGCCACCAACAGTGCGGCGGCGACTGGCGGAACACCAGCGGTGTAAGAGATGCCCTGGCTGTCAGTCTCGGCGAAGGCTTCGGTGTGGTCGGCAACGTTATAGATGAACACTTCACGTGCCTTGCCATCCTTGGTGCCCTTGACCAGGTCACCGATGCAGGTCTTGCCGGTGTAGCCCGGCGCCAGCGACGCTGGGTCCGGCAGCACGGCCTTGACCACTTTCAGCGGCACGACTTCCAGACCTTCAGCGGTTTTCACCGGTTTTTCAGACAGCAGGCCGAGGTTCTTCAGCACGGTGAAGACGTTGATGTAGTGCTCGCCGAAGCTCATCCAGAAGCGCACGTTCGGTACGTCCAGGTTCTTCGACAACGAGTGCACTTCATCGTGACCGGTCAGGTACAGGTTCTGCGAACCCACGACCGGCAGGTCGTCGGTGCGCTTGACCTCGAACATGGTGTTGCTGGTCCACTGGCTGTTCTGCCAGCTCCACACCTGCCCGGTGAATTCCCGGAAATTGATCTCCGGGTCGAAATTGGTGGCGAAATATTTGCCATGGGAGCCGGCATTGACGTCGAGGATGTCGATCGAATCAATCCGGTCGAAATGCTGTTGCTGCGCCAAAGCTGCATAAGCATTGACCACACCCGGATCAAAGCCCACGCCAAGAATGGCGGTCACGTTCTTCTGCTGGCACTCCTCGAGGTGTTTCCACTCATAGTTGCCATACCAGGGCGGCGTCTCGCAGATTTTGCCCGGTTCTTCGTGAATGGCGGTGTCCAGATAGGCCACGCCGGTATCGATGCAGGCACGCAGCACCGACATATTGAGAAAAGCTGAGCCGACGTTGATGACGATCTGCGATTCGGTTTCGCGGATCAGCGCCTTGGTCGCCTCGATATCCAGTGCATTCAGGGAAAAGGCCTGGATATCAGCGGGCTGCTTGAGGCTGCCCTTGGCCTTGACGCTGTCGATGATGGCCTGGCATTTGGAGATGTTGCGCGACGCGATGGCAATACGACCGAGCTCGTCGTTGTGCTGCGCGCACTTGTGGGCCACCACCTTGGCGACACCTCCTGCACCAATGATAAGAACGTTCTTCTTCAATTTCTTCATGTCTCCTACGACAGAGCCTGCTCAGGACAGGCTGGACAGATAATCTTCAAAACCGAATTCGCGAACCACTTCGACGCTGCCGTCGAGTTGTTTCACGACAATGGCCGGCATTTTCAGACCGTTGAACCAGTTCTTCTTGACCATGGTGTAACCCGCTGCGTCAACAAACGACAGCCGATCGCCGATGGCCAGCGGACGATCAAATTGGTACTCGCCGAAGATGTCACCGGCCAGGCACGACTTGCCGCACACCATATAGGTGTGTTCGCCGTCGTTGGGGGCCATCTTGGCGTTGAGGCGGTAGATCAGCAGATCGAGCATGTGCGCTTCGATGGAGCTGTCGACCACGGCGAGATTCTTGCCGTTGTAGAGGGTGTCGAGCACGGTAACTTCCAGCGAAGCACTCTGGGTGATGCTCGCCTCGCCCGGCTCCAGGTACACCTGCACACCGTATTTCTCGGAGAAGCCCTTCAGGCGCGCGCAGAATTCGTCCAGCGCATAGCCTTCGCCGGTGAAGTGGATACCACCACCCAGGCTTACCCACTCAACCTTGTGCAGCAGCTCACCGAAGCGATTCTCGATTTTTGTCAGCATTTCATCGAACAGGCCGAAGTCACCGTTCTCACAGTTGTTATGGAACATAAAGCCTGAGACTTTATCCATCACTGCGGCAATCTTCTCCGGGTCCCACTCGCCCAGGCGGCTGAACGGGCGCGCCGGGTCGGCCAGCAGGTAGTCGGAGCTGCTCACCTGCGGGTTGACACGCAGGCCACGGATCTTGCCTTCGGTGGCGTCAGCGAAACGCTCCAGTTGGCTGATGGTGTTGAAGATGATCTTGTCGCAGTTGGCGACCATCTCTTCAATTTCGTCATCGGCCCAGGCCACGCTGTAGGCATGGGTCTCACCTGCAAACTTCTGCCGACCGAGCTTGAGCTCGAACAGCGAGCTGGACGTGGTGCCGTCCATGTACTGCTGCATCAGGTCGAACACCGACCAGGTGGCGAAGCACTTGAGCGCCAGCAGCGCCTTGGCGCCAGACTGCTTGCGCACGTAAGCAATCTTCTCCAGGTTGACCAGCAGCTTCTGTTTGTCGATGAGGTAGTACGGCGTGTTGATCATTTCGCTTCCGTAATAAAAGGTCGGCCAACAGGAGTCCGCGAGCCTCCTGAAAAAAGCGGACGCGAATTGTGCCGATAACCGACGTATATCGAAAGTCCATTGAGCAAATTTCGTCCATTACTCAGCATTTGCTGATGGCGGGAGCATGGCCATACAAGATGACAATAATGTGACATTTTCTTGAAAAGGCCGCCCGATCTCCCTTGGCGCCGCACTGTTATTCAGCAAACCCAGACGCGACCCTTGACAAGAAATCCTTTCGTTCTCCATGCCCTAACCCTGCGCCTGACAGAGCATGATCCTTGCATGGTAAAGCTGCGCAGATGACGGGGTCGACTTTCCGTCACCCGTGCGGAATACGAGAGCGATTGGCATCGGCAAATGAGCGCGTTGGACCCATCACGTTACACAGTCATGCTCAGGATGTTTACTTGTAGGTAGCAAAGGCAACCATGCGCCTGGACGGTTGCCGTCTTTTTTCTGAAGTCGTTAAACCGCCTTTTTCTGGTACGCCTGCCTGACCGACTGTAACAACAGACCCGTTCAACAGCACTGACTCAGGACGAGCGCATCAAATCAATCAGTAAGGTGTTATGAATGAAATGGAAAATTCGCGATAAAGTTCTACTGCTCTCTGTTATTCCTGCCCTGTTGCTGGCGTTGATCATTCAATTGCTGGCGCTCTCTGAGCAGCAGAAGCTCACCGAACAGAGCACGCAAGAAACACGCGACGCCTTGATCAAGACCCGCAAAGCTGAACTGCTCAGTTACCTGGACATCGCCTATAGCACGATCAAGCCGCTGTATGAGGGTCCGGATGCAATGTCTCCTGCGGTTCAGGAGGAAGCCCGCCGTCGCCTGCGCGACCTGCGTTATGGCAGCGATGGTTACTACTTCGGCTACACCGACAACGGTGACCGGGTGTTCCTGGCAGGCAAAGACGAAGGCAAGAACTTCTGGGACATGCGCGACACCCATGGTGTTTACCTCATCCGTGAATTGATTAGTGCAGCCAAAAGCGGTGGTGGCTTTGTCACCTACTACTTTCCAAGGCCCGGAGAAGACACTACCGCATACCCCAAACTGTCTTACAGCCGTTACTTGGACAAATGGAAGTGGAGCGTTGGCGCAGGCTTTTACATTGACGGCGTCGACAAATTGATCGACGAACAGGTTCAGAAACAACAACAAGCCATGCAGGTGCTGCGCTGGAAACAGTGGAGCATCATGGGCGCCTTGCTGGTGCTGCTCAGTCTGGTTGCCGCCTATGTGGCACGCAGTATCGTCAAACCCATCAAACTGTTGACACTCAACCTGGAATCGCTGGCGTCGGTGGAAGGTGACCTGACCCGAAAATTGCCCATCGATGGTAATGAAGAAACAGCGCAACTGGCAGATGCCTTCAATAGCTTCGTGGGCAAGATTCGCGAAATGATTCTGAGCCTGGCGCGTTGTGCGCAGTTACTCGAAGAACACAATGCTCAGTTGGGCCAGAGCACCAAGCACGCGGCCGATGCGTTGGTTCGCCAGGCCGAGGATGCCGACCAGGTCAATCACGCGATGGAGCAAATGGCGCTGGCCACTCATAACGTCGCACAGTCAGCGCAAAGTGCTGCACAAACCACCAGGGACACCGACGATCAGGCCCAGAGCATGCAAGCCAACGTCGGCCAGACCATCGTTGCCATTGGTGATCTGGCGCAAGGCATCAGAACCGCCGCGCAGGATATCCAGAGTCTGGGCAATGATGTGGAATCGATCGGCTCGATTCTCGATGTGATTCGAGGCATTGCCCAGCAGACCAATTTGCTGGCCCTGAACGCAGCAATTGAAGCCGCTCGTGCAGGGGAACAAGGGCGGGGTTTTGCCGTGGTCGCCGATGAAGTGCGCTCCTTGGCGCAACGCACCCAGCAAAGTACTGAAGAAATTCAGACCAAAATCAGCCAATTGCAACAAGGCGCACGAGCGGCGGTGGTCACAATGCAGGACAGCCTCAGCGGCAGTGAAATTGCAGTAGAGAAGGTCAGTGGCACTGCGAGCATTCTGGAGGGGGTCAGCGGCGCCGTTTCCGAGATCAACAGCATGAATAACCAGATCGCAACAGCGGCTGAAGAGCAGTCGAGCATCGGCAGCGAGGTCAATCAGAGCCTGTCGCAGATCAGCCAACACCTCAAGGAAACGCAGACCATTACGGCACGCAACAATGGCCTGTGCGTGCAACTCGACGAGCTGTCACAAGAACTGAGCGTTCTGGTCAAACGCTTCAAGGTCTGACGTTTACTGGGGCCACTTCTCCAGAAAACCGCGCAATTGATAAAACAGCAAGCCCCGTGGCCGTCCTCACTGTGACAACTACGGGGCTTTTGTCGGAGCGCTCTTGAAGTGCTATTGCGTCAACCGCACCACCTCCAACCTCCGATCCGCCTTGATCTGTTCATCCCTGAACGGCAACACCTGCCAATCCTGCCGCGAGAACAACTCGGTCTGATCCGCAAAATGCTTCGAAGCCGGATCACTGGATTGCGAGAACGCCAACAATCCCTGAGCCACCGGCCCTTTCTCATCAAAGCTGACCAACTGGATATAGCTGCTACCGCTGACCACCTTCAGCGAGCCATCCTTCTGCGGCACGCTCTGGATCGCGTTGTACACCCCCAGATGCCCATCGCCGCCCGGAATCGGGATGCGTTTGCCGTTGTGCGCAACGGCCTGCAGTTGACCCCAGGTTACATCGGCCGGCAGTTGCAGTGCATCGACCTGAGCAATTGCCTTGTGCAGCATGTCGGCTACCGCTTTGGCCACTTCCGGTTGGTGCCAGTCGATGCCGCGCGGCGTGGTCTGCGGGTTGTTGCTATCGAAGGGTACGCTCCAGCCCTTGTTGGCTTTCTGGAATTCCCGGGCGAAGGCCTGGAAGTACAGCCAGCCGATGGATGCCTGGCTGCTGGCGGTGCGGTCCCAGGATTTCATCGCAGTGCAGGCGCGCTCGAAGGAGGTCTGGTCCTTGAGTGCCGCGCACCATTGCAGTAAGTCATCGAGCAACAGATTGGCGGCATGTACGCGCTCGCCGCTGACCAGATCCTTGAGGAAGGCTTCGCTGATGGGGTTGTTTTCCAGCCCGGCCAGTTGCGTCAGGGCAAAGCGCGCACGCAGGCCCAGTGGTGCACCTTCACGGCTGACCAATGGTGAGAAGCCGGTCAACGGTTCGGCAGGGTTACTCATCCACGCACTGTCGTTGGCGTTCTGCACGAAGTCCTTGCGCAGCAACACCGGCAACTGTGAGCCCGGCACGATACCGGCCTGCAGCGCGCCCTGGGCGGTCTGCCAGTCGCAGGCGCTGCGGCTGCCGTCCAGCCCAGGCAGGCCACGGGCCTGAAGCGCCGGGTCGATGCAGCCCTGCAACTGTTGCAGGCTGACATTCGGCACCACCGAGACATTCATGTAAGCGGCCTGGCCCTGCTGGTCGGCAGCCAACGTGTTGACCCACGGAATGCCCTGGATGCGCTGCACCACGTCACGCAGTTCGCTGACGCTGCCGGCCCGGTTCATCGCGTACCACTGCTCCAGCGCCCGGGTGTTGGCCAGGTTGGCATCCTGGAAAGCATAAGCATGCTGGCTGTCCCAGTCCGCCACGCCCGGCCACTTGATCAGCGGGCCGAAGCGCGATTCATGGATCAGCTGTTTCTGGGTCGTCAGCCTGCCGTCGGCCTCGCGCACCTGAATCTGCACTTCACGGGCCAGCAGCGGGTAGCTCTTGCCGTCGATCAGGTAGCGCTGCGGGTCTTTCGGGTCCAGGCGCAGCTTGCGCAGGGTGAAGTGGCCGGAGGTGTC
The DNA here is from genome assembly GCF_024129905.1 of Pseudomonas sp. 21LCFQ010. Lineage (NCBI taxonomy): Bacteria > Pseudomonadati > Pseudomonadota > Gammaproteobacteria > Pseudomonadales > Pseudomonadaceae > Pseudomonas > Pseudomonas sp. 21LCFQ010. Next base: position 12,100 of record NZ_JAMYDZ010000036.1, read on the forward strand.
GACGGTGTGGGTCCAGGCCAGCTTCTGGTTGAAACCGATATTGACCACCGGCAAGCCAGGCAGCGAAGCGCCCATCACGTCCAGTTTGCCGGGGATGGTCAGGTGCATCTGATAGAAACGCAGCGCGCCAGACCACGGGAAGTGCGGATTACCGAGCAGTCGACCACGGCCGTTCTCGGTGCGCTCGCCGCCCACGGCAATTGCATTACTGCCACGCTCGTAGACCGAGCCCTGAATACGTGCGGTATCAATACTGGCGGTTTTCTCCGCCAACGCGGCAGGCGGCACGGCCGCCAGCAGCGGTTCGGCAAAGCGGCCGATACCGCCTTCGACCATCAACCGGTGAATCAGCCGCACCATGTCGGTTTCCTGCAGCGGCCGGACCCACTCGGCGCCCTGACAGGCCTGCGGTGCGCCTTTGTCTTTGAGGTAGCGGTTAAAGCCGGCGGTATAACCCGTCAGCAACTGCTTGACCGGCTCGGGCTGAGCACGCCAGAACGCATCGACCGCCTTGTCGTTATTGAGCCAGGTAAAGAACAGGTCGGAGCTGACATTATCCAGCCGCGCCGAAGACTCGCCCTCACGGCCCATGAATCGCGCACGTTCACCGCGTGCGGTCAGCACTTCTTCGCTGAGCAGGCACAGGTTGTCACGGGCATAGGCATAACCCACGCCATAACCCAGCCCGCGTTCATCATTGGCTCGAATATGCGGGATACCGTAAGAGGTCCAGCGGATTTCAGTCTCGTCCTTATCAAGGGCTTCGCGGGTACATCCCGCCTGCAACAAAACGGCGGCAGCCAGCGCACTTATCAGAAAACTTCGACGCACCTGAATCCCCTTGCAATCAATCAGCTACACCGAACGGGCGCACGGCGTGTGGATGCAGGGAAGACGGATGAACTGCACATAAATTTAACGCTTGGCGCGTGCTGAGTGCTGTTCCATTTCAAACACCCGCACCCGGCAGTGCTTCATGGCATTAACAATGTGTTTTTCGACACTGGCTTTGGATATACCCATCGCGGCGGCAATCTGCTCGTGGCACAACCCTTCAAGCTTGCGCAGCAAAAATGCTTCTCTGCATTTATCAGACAATTCATCGAGCGCCACCATGACCATTTCGGCACGCTGCAGCTCATACAATGAAGCCTGCGGGCTTTGCCGGCGCGGACACTCTTCGGCGATCAGGTCGTTCAAGGGCTCGCTGTGGCGTACCACGTTGCGACGAAAGGCATCGACACACAGGTTTATTGCAGTGCGGTAAAGAAATGCCTTAGGGTATTCAAGTCCATTGAGGCGTGGGCTTTCCAATACTTTCAAGTAGGCGTCATGCGCTACATCGGCCGCCATATTGCGATCGCGCAAGCGTGCAGTCAGATATCCAACCAGACCTTGATAGTACTGTTCCATGTTCACCCCGCCAAAATATCCGCCATCGGATTATTGACACCTGTTCGCCGTGTTAAACAACGCCTAACTGTATATAATTCTCATCTGCATACAAAGAACTTCATGCAGCCTGTTACAAGAAAACTTCAGCCCAACCGGTAGCCGTCATGTCCAGTCAGCCCCCCTCTTCTGTGCCAGACGAACGCATCAGCGATGAGGCGGCGCACTGGTGCATGCGGTTTAACGAGCCAGATTTCTCGGTCCAGGAGCGCGCACAGTTTGAGCAGTGGCTGAGCAGCAGCCCGGCGCATCAGCACGAGTTCGAGGCGATGCAGGAGATCTGGGACATCAGCGAGTTTCTGCCTGCTGCCACAGAGGTAGCGCCGCCGCAGGCACAGGTCATTCCCCTGCCGGTAAAGACCAAGCCTCAAGGCTCTGCCAAGCGTCATTGGGCGACTGCGGCCGCATTGGCCTTTGCGCTGCCGATGGCCGCTCTGCTCGGCTGGAACCAGGGCTGGGTTCCGAACAGCTACCATCGTTACGCCAGCGACAACGCGATCCAGGACATCACCCTGGCCGATGGCTCGCAGGTACAAATGAACACCGGCACGAAGCTGTCGTACAGCAATTACAAAGACCAGCGCAGCGTGACCCTGAGCCGGGGCGAAGCCTTCTTCAAGGTTCGCCATGACTCGGCGCATCCTTTCGTGGTCAATGCCGGCAGCGGCCAGGTGCAAGTCACCGGCACTCAGTTCAACGTCTGGACTTATCAGGATTCAGTGGTGGTGACCCTGAGCGAAGGCTCGGTCAGGGTGCTGAGCGACAAGAGCACGCCCGATCGCATCGCCTACCTGTCACCCGGCATGCAGGCCCGCTACAACCCGCAAAGCGTCGATCCGCAAGTGTCCGCCGCGTCGCTGGACAACGCGCTGGCCTGGCGCAACGGCAAACTGGTGCTGGACAACCTGTCGCTGGCCGACGCCCTGCCGCAGATCAACCGCTACCTGGAGACCCCGGTGCGCATCGCCGATCCGGCCACCGCCCAGTTGCGCATTGGCGGCATCTATAACACCCGCGATATCAACGGCCTGGTACAGGCCCTGCCAAGGGTGTTGCCGGTGGTGTTGAGCCGCAATGCCGAAGGCGAGACGGTAATCAAGCGCAGGTAGGCCGCTGATTGGGGTAGCTACTTTCGCGGATTAATCCGCTCCTACAGCTTGGGACCCGGCGGCAGGTACTGCCCGTACCAAGGGCGGCGCGGAATACGTCCGGACAACCGCTCCATCTCCTTCTCGCTGGCACGAATGACATGCAACGCCAGCTTCATGGTCTCGATGTCCAGCTCGCTTTCGCTCCCGCCGCCACCATTGCTGCGCCCCCAGGCGCCACAACCGGCCTCGGCCGGCCCCAGCCACGGAGCATCGATTTCCACCCAGCGCCCCTTGGCAAACCATGGCACGCCCCCAATATCGGCACGCCGCACTTCGCCCGGGTGGAACTGCTCATGGGCGTAAAACCAGTCTTCAATCCGGTCGTCGATCCAGCCATGAAACGCCCAGAACACCGGGTTGACGTGCGAGGAAAAAGCATCGGCCAGATAGTCGTTCTCGGCGCGAAACCAGCGCTCGGAAAAGTCGTCCGCCGGCCGGTCATAGATCATTGGATAGCCACTGTTCGGATCACGCCCCACCGCCGCCCAGCACATGTGCAACCAGTCATGCAGCCCCAGCTCGATGCGGCTGCCCAGCTCACCCAGGCATAAGGTGCTGAGGTATTGCGGATCCTGAAACTGCGCTTCCCAGACCTGGAAGTTGCCGTAATAACCCTCACTACTCTTTACGTCACGCAGCCACTGATTGAACGCATCATCACCCTGCGACTCCCAGGCCGGCGGCACCGAGTAGCCATCGTGGTTTTCCAGGTACTTCACAAACGGCTCGATACCATGACCGATGAAAGGCCGTGGCGGCGGAAAGCGTTGCCAGGATTTCAGATCCTGCATGCTGCGGGCATGGCGCAACATGCCACGGTGCATGTACAGGAAATCTTCGCCCGAGCCATTGTTGTGCCGCTGCTTGCCGCGCGCATCACGCTCCTGGCCCAGCGGCCCCGGCTGCCAGCCCAGCGCCCGCAGCGACTGATGACGATCACTGTCCAGCCGATGCCAGCGGTCACGGGTGGCGTGCCAGAGCTGGTGATAGAGACGATGCCCCGGCGAGATCAACCAGGCATGCAGTTCGGCGGTATAAGGCAGACGCTCGCGGGCCTGGATAAACGGCCGCCGGGTCGCGACGAAACGAGCCTGAACGGCAGAAAGCCCGGCCTGGGCACCACGCAACTGCAACTGGCCACTGAGCGTCGCCTCGCCACCGCCGGTGCTCCAGACGCCCCAGACCTCATCAAAGATCGCCGTACACTCATAAGCACGGCCTTGCGGACCAACCAGCTTCCAGCGCAGGTTTGGCTCTTTATCGACCTTCAGCTCGCCGAACAGCTCGAAGCCTCCCGAGGTAAACGGCCGACGCCCCAGATGGCCGCGCAGCGCCTTGCCGGACGGCCCGACGTCCAGCAGCAACTCCAGGCCTTCACTGGCCAGTTCGGCAAAATCCTGCTGTCCTTCCAGCAAGCGGAAATCCCAGATACCGACCAGACGCCCGGCCAGCAGGCTCTGCCCCAGTGTCGGCGGGACGATGGTGGGTTCTTCGACCAGCGCCGCCTCTTCGGCGGCCTGATAGCGCTGATAGCCCATGATCGGTAAGCCAATCCCGCCTGCCGTCGCCGCCACTGCCGCTGCGCCCGCCAGTAATCCTCGCCGAGAAAACTTCATCTAACCCCATCCGCTTGTCCGCCTTGCGCTCAAAGCGCCTGCCCCAAGAACGAATGGATCGCGGCGGAATTTATCCGTCAGGTGCCCACGCACTAAAAAGCACAGGGCGCTGCTCGTTCATTCGGCTGGACCTATTCAATTCAGTCCCACCGGAGTTCCCCATGCATCGCGCTTTACTGCTGACCCTTACCCTCGCCTTGCCCGGCTTTGCCTGGGCCGCCGATGACTGCTCAACCGAGATCCATGGCACCGACCAGATGACGTTCGACAAAAACGAAATCGTGGTGCCCGCCAGTTGCAAGAGCTTCAAGGTCGTGCTGAAACACCCTGGCAACCTGCCCAAGGAAGTGATGGGGCATAACTGGGTACTGAGCGAAACCAGCAACATGCAAGCCATCGTCAACGACGGCGCCGCAGCTGGCGTCGAGCATGACTACCTGAAACCCGATGACGCCCGGATTATTGCCCACACAAAAATGCTCAGTGGCGGCGAAGAAGACAGCTTGACCATCGACACCAGCAAACTGAAGGCTGATGGCGACTACCAGTTCTTCTGCTCATTCCCGGCCCACTCGGTGCTGATGAAAGGCCGCTTCAAGATCGGCGTGTGAAACGGGGGCCGCCAGCGATGGCGGCCTCTTCAAGGCATTACCAGCCCCGGCCCGAATTGACCCAGAAGTTGACCGACAAAGAGGTCGACACCGATTCAACCTGATGGAACCAGCCCTCCGGCAGGAACAACAGATCGCCGGCCTCCAGCACGATGCGGTGGAAAACCACCTCCCGCGCAGCCGGATATTTGTCATAGTCCGGTTTATCAGGGTTTACATCACAGCCCTCCAGGCCACCGCCCTCGGAGGTCGACCAGGTGCCCAGCGCCTCCCGATAATGCGGCGCCGCCAGAATGAACGACTTCTGCCCCCAGACCTGAGCAAACATATTGTCCGAGTCATCCCGGTGCAGCGGCGTCAAGGTGCCCTTGGGGCCGATCCAGATACGCGGTTTGATATAAAGCGAGCGGTCGAAATACTCCGGAAAGCGAATCAGCTCCAGCAACTGCGGCGGCACCACGTTATTGCCCATGTAGGGCGGCTTTTCTCCCGGTGCCAGCGGCCGCTCCAGCGAGGCGATGAATTCGGCAATGGACGTGGAACGGAAATCGCGGTCCGTCGAGAAGGTTTTCTCCGCGTAATCACCGTGCCGGGTAATGCCCTTCAACTCGGCGAAATGCACGATGGATTCTTCGCGGCTCATATTGAAGAACGGCCAGTCGCGCAGGGCATCAGTGAGAATCACCGGCGTGCCGAACGGCAAGTAGTCACGGCGAAAGTCTGCCACCGACAGACCAGCGAAAGGCCGCCGCTCGATCTCCAGCAACGTAGCCTGGCTGGCCGAGAGCCGATCACTGTAACGCTCACGCGCAGGGTAGCGATGGTTCATGGCCGCAGCCGGCTTTTCCACCGCGACGCCACGGCGTGCCGCATCGATAATCTGCGGCAACAGAGTGGCCAGGCCCATCTGCCCGTCGATCTTCAAACGACCACTGGCAAACAGCTCTTCGACATCCTGCGTGCCTTGCAGAATGCCGGCAAACTCCTGCGCCCCCACGGCGATGGTGACATCAGCCGCCGCATGCCGCCCCGGCTGGACATCAAGCCCGTCCTTTACCGCCGCCCACACCGCATTGCCCTGGCCAAAATCGAACTGGAACACCCCCTGCACGCCCACCGCCTGCGCACCAGAAAACAGCCGGGTCAATACCGCGAGCACATCCATACATCATCTCTCCTGAGAGGTAGATAAAGTGCCCGCCCACATCACCGTTTTACAGAGCGGCACACGACATGCCCTTTAAACGAGTAGCCTGCCGGTGAAATTATCCGAAACACCCGAGCATTAAATTCCCCAATGCCTGACTCGTTATTCCTCGCAACCACCGGCAGCCAGCCGGTACACGTGGACAGAGCCCGGGAGTTTAATGAGCATGAGTCGCGCAGCCAGGAAATGGCTAATCTTGAGCATCGTGACATTGGCCGCACTGGCAGCCGTCGCCGCCCTGGCCTGGTGGTTTTTTATAGGCCGCCTGCAACCCTACCCCTCGGACGTCATGCGCCGCGCCACAGAAATGCAAGAGCGCATTCTGTCGTTCGACAGTCATATCGATATTCAGCCTGACTTCGGCAGCGCCGGTAACGAAGCCAACAAAGATGGCAATACCCAGTTCGATCTGGTCAAAGCCAGTCGCGGCCGCCTCAGTGGCGCGGCTCTGACGATCTGGGCATGGCCGGAGTTCTGGACAGGCCCCAACGCACCGCATCGCCCAACACCAGGCTTCATCGAAGCCGCACGCCATGAACAGGAAACCCGCTACCGGATCATCACCGGTATTGCCAAGGACTTCCCGAACCAGGCCGGCATCGCCTACACACCCGCCGACTTCAAGCGTCTGGCCCATGAAGGCAAGTTCGCGATCGTGATCAGCATGCTCAATGCCTATCCGCTGGGTGATGATGTATCCCGCCTGGATGACTGGGCCGCACGGGGCATGCGCATCTTCGGCTTCAGCTACGTCGGCAATAACGCTTGGGCAGACTCATCGCGACCAATGCCGTTCTTTGGTGACTCACCGGATGAACACGGCGGGCTTTCGGAACTGGGCCGTCAGGCCGTACGTCGCCTCAACGACCTGGGCGTGGTGATCGACGTGTCACAAATGTCCAGCCAGGCCCTGGAGCAGGTTACGCAACTGACCCGCGCCCCGGTGATTGCCTCGCACTCCAGCGTCAAGGGTCTGGTAGATCTGCAACGTAACCTCAGCGACAAGGAACTGCGCCTGATCCGTGATACCGGTGGTGTGGTGCAGATTCCGGGCTTTTCCTCTTATCTGAAGCCTTTCACGGAAGACACCCTGAACAAAGTCAACGAAATGCGCGCCGGCTTCGGTCTGCCCAAAGTACAGAACCTGTCCCAGGCCAGCATGCCCGCCGACCCGGTGTTCTCGATCTGGCCGGAGAAGAAGTTCGGCGAATATGCCGGGGCGCTGTACGCCATTCTGGAAGTCGACCCAAAAGCCACGCTCAAGGAGTTTGGCGACGCCATTGACTACACCGTGAAAAAGATCGGCATCGACCACGTAGGTATCAGCTCAGACTTCAACGATGGTGGCGGAATCACAGGTTTTGAAAACGTTGGGGATGTCCGCAATGTCACTGCAGAACTCATTCAGCGCGGCTACTCCGAAGAGGACATTGCCAAGATCTGGGGTGGCAACTTCCTGCGGGTATGGGAGCAGGTGCAGCAATCAGGCAAACCTGCAACGCCAGTCGCAGCCCAGCGCTGAACGACAACCCGGCAAGCGCCTGGACGGAGAAAAGAGCATTGAGCACCTCATATGACAGCCTCGCCGCCAGCACTTCATCCGTGAACAGTCTCATGGCCAAAGCCACTGCACGTGCCCGGCTGGCAAGTATCGATGCACTGCGCGGCATTATCCTTCTGGCCATGCTGGTCGATCATGTTCGCGAGACGTTTTTCCTGCATCACGAAGTCGATGACCCGGTCGCCTATACCACGCCTGTAGGGCTGTACCTGACCCGGATGATTACTGAACCTTGCGCTACATTGTTCGTGTTTCTGACCGGCCTTTCCGCCTGGCTCTATGCCCAAAGCCATGACCTGAACAGCACACGCGGGTTTCTGTTCAAACGCGGCCTGTTTCTGATCATGCTCGAAGTGACGCTGGTGGATTTCGCCTGGAGCGGAGAGTTTCCAGCCCGCTCGCTGGACTTGCAGGTGATCTGGTGCATTGGCGTCAGCATGATCATACTGGCCGGCCTCTTAAGCCTTTCTCGTATCAGCATGCTGATACTGGGCACGGTGATAGTCGGCGGGCACAACCTGCTTGATGGCGTAACCGTCGAGCATCAATCGATCTGGTATCTGCCTTGGGCGATGCTGCATGAGCGCGCATCTTTCGAGTTCGAGCACTTTCCGGACATATTCACCAGTTACCCCCTGCTGCCCTGGTTCGGAGTGATCCTTCTTGGCTACGCCGCAGGCCCCTTGTATGCGTCCGGCACAGACTCACAAAAGCGTATCTCGACCCTGCTCAAAATCAGCGCCGGACTGTTTATCGGCTTCGTCATCCTGCGTTACCTGAATGTCTATGGCGATAGACCCTGGGTGCATACCGGCGACTGGCTGCAAACCCTGCTGAGTTTCAAAAGCGCAACCAAATACCCTCCCTCACTGATGTTCCTGCTGCCGTCACTGGCCTTTGGCATGTTGGCCTTGGCAATGCTGGAGAAACATCAAAACAGCAGAACCATTCAACTGCTCGCCACTTACGGCGGTGCGCCGATGTTCTTCTACCTGCTGCACCTGTACTCGCTCAAGGTGTTGTACCTCGTTGTGCTGCACACCCTTGGCCCGAACATGGATGGCTACTACGGGTTTGACACGCTATCCGGCATCTGGCTTTGCGCGATTGTGCTGAGCATCGCCTTGTACTTTCCGACCAGTTGGTTTGCGCGTCTCAAGCAGCGCAGACGAGATCTGACCTGGCTGCGGTATTTCTGATTGTCATTTGCATGACTCTAGGTGGATGAAGACTCATCCCTGATAACGAGGTAAACGATGAAACCGCTCGTACTTTTGGGCTCAATTGCCTGCATGGCTTTTTCTCTGGGCAGTGTCGCTGCGGAGCCGAAAAAGCCCGGCACCGTGTTCAAGGATTGCAAAGACTGCCCGGAAATGGTCGTGCTACCAGCCGGCAGCTATGTCATGGGCACGCCAGAAGATGAGCTGGGACGCCAACCTGATGAAGGTCCGCAGCACACTGTGACCTTTGCCAAACCCTTTGCGATAAGCCGCTTCCAGGTGACCGCCGGCGAGCTGGATGCCTATATCAAGGCAAGCGGCGTGGTGATCAAAAGCGGAGACAAGCGCCCAGGGCGCTGGTGCGAGGCGAGCAAACCCACTTACAAACAGGGGCCGAAGCAACCGGCCGTGTGCATTGATTACTATGAGGTTCAGGCTTATGCCGACTGGCTGGCCAAACAGACCGGCAAACCTTACCGGATGATCAGCGAGGCCGAGCGCGAATATGCCGCGCGTGCAGGTTCCACAGGACCTTTTCCTTTCCCGTTCGATAAAGAGGGCGAGTATCAGATCAGCAAGCACGCCAACACCTATGGTCCTGCGGATGGGTATGCCTACAGCTCACCTGTAGGTAGTTATCCGGCCAACGCGTTTGGGGTGTACGACATGCATGGCAACGTTTATGAGTGGGTAGCTGACTGCCTGCATGAGAACTACAACGGCGCACCTACAGACGGAAGTGCCTGGATCGACAACGATAAATGCGAGATCGCTCAGATGCGCGGCAATGACTGGGGCGAGCCTCCGATCTTTTCGCGCTCCGGCAACCGCAATGCCATCTATAAAAGTGCACGAGGTGATTTCCTGGGTTTCAGGGTCGCCAGAGAACTCTGAAATTTCGAAGTACCAGACGTGCCTGCAGATCCGCAGGCACTGCTCACCCGCTACTCACTTCCCCGCTGAACTGCCGCTAAATCCCGCCCCCACTTCTTCGTTTCACAGCTATAGCCTTTGAAGCGCGGAACGCCCGAATGAATACTCATGCCGACCTAGCGGTCCTCAGCCATCTTTATCCCGACCGGCAACTGCGGGTTCATTGCAGCGAAGACACACTCGTGGTGCTGCTCGACAACATCGCGCATCTGGAGATCGCCCTGTATCTCGCTTGTTCCGATCAATTGGAGGGCAAGCTGCGCTATCTGGAGCACGGTCTTGAACAGCAGACATTGCTGGCGGCGCTGGAAGCAGTTTTCACGACTCACCCGTCGCTAAAAAGCATCACGCTGACAGGCACGACCTCCACCGCGACCGACTCTCTGATTGCCGATGGCGTATTGAGAACCACCGGTCCCGAGCACATCACGTGTTACGCCGAAGCGTTCTGGCAGCACCCACAGGTATGGCTCAACAAAGCCTCATTCGGCGCGCCACCACAACAATTGATCATCAGCGATGGCAAACGCCACCCGCTACGCCCCACGCCCTCAACAGAGGTGCTGTATAGCCGCTATATCCCTTGGGTGGGTCAGACGCTGACCTTTCAGCAAGCAGACCCGGACCGCGACCTGCACGCTTTCAACCGCTGGATGAACAGCCCGCGTGTTGCGCAATTCTGGGAGGAAGAAGGCAGCCTGGAACAGCACCACGCCTATCTGCAAAAACAACTGAACGACCCGCACACCCTGCCCTTGATCGGCCGCTTCGACGGCCAGCCGTTTGGCTACTTCGAAGCCTACTGGGCCAAGGAAGACCGTATTGCGCCGTTCTATGACGCCGCTGATTACGATCGCGGCCTGCACCTGCTGGTCGGTGAAGAGGCGTTTCGCGGCAAGGCGTTCTACACCGCCTGGTTTTCCTCGATCTGCCATTACCTGTTCCTCGACGACCCGCGCACCCAGCGTCTGGTCTGCGAGCCACGCCACGACAACCTGCGACAAATCGCCAACTTCGACCGCAGCGGCTTTGCCAAGGTCAAGCATTTCGATTTTCCCCACAAGCGCGCACTGCTGGTGATGTTGACTCGTGAGCGCTTCTTTTCCGAGCGGCTGTACCAACCCCTGGACAGCGTCAAACCATCGAAGGAAGGAATTACGGTATGAGCACCGCCACCATTCATGACGTCATCGGCGTCGGCTTCGGCCCCTCCAACCTGGCCCTGGCCATTGCCCTGGAAGAACTCGCGCAACACAACGGCAAGGCGCTCAGTGCCCTGTTCCTCGACAAGCAGGCCAACTACCGCTGGCACGGCGATACGTTGTCCTCGCAAAGCGAGCTGCAGATTTCCTTCCTCAAAGACCTGGTGTCACTGCGTAACCCCACCAGCCCGTACAGCTTCGTCAACTACCTCAAGAAGCAGGATCGGCTGATCGACTTCGTCAACCTGGGCACCTTCTACCCTTGCCGTCTGGAGTTTAACGACTACCTGGGCTGGGTTGCCGAGCAGTTTGCCGAGCAGGCCGTCTATGGCGAAGAAGTCACGCGCATCGAGCCCGAACTCGATAACGGTGCAATTCATCATCTCAAGCTGATCTCGCGTAATGCCAACGGCCAGGAGCAGGTCCGTCGCACTCGCTCGGTGGTGATCAGCACCGGTGGTTCGCCAAAAATCCCGACCGCGTTCGAGCCCTTCAAGAACGACCCACGCGTATTCCACCACTCCACCTACCTGAGCAGCGTAAAAAACCTGCCGTGCAGCGAAGGCAAACCGATGCGTATCGCGATCATCGGTTCGGGGCAAAGCGCTGCCGAAGCCTTCATCGACTTGAACGACAGCTTCCCGTCAGTGAAGGTGGAAATGATCCTGCGCGGCACCGCCCTCAAGCCTGCCGACGACACCCCGTTCGTCAACGAAATCTTCGCGCCGCAATACACCGATCTGGTGTTCCAGCAGCCGCCGCAAGATCGTCAGAAGCTGATCAACGAGTACCACAACACCAACTACTCAGTGGTTGACCAGGAACTGATCGAGCGCATCTACGGCATCCTCTATCGCCAGAAGGTCGCCCATCAATACCGTCACGCCGTGCTGTGCCGCCAGCAGGTTGAAGCGGTGCATTCCAGCGAGCAAGGCATCGAACTGACCCTGCGTGACCTCGCCACCCACCAGCAGCGCACCCATCGCTACGACGCTGTCATTCTGGCCACCGGCTATGAGCGCCGAACCCACCGCTCACTGCTGGCATCACTGGAAGATCACCTGAAAGGTTTCGAAGTGGACCGCGACTACCGCGCGCTGGCCTCTCCTGCGCTGCACGCCCCAGTGTTTCTGCAAGGCTTCTGCGAAGCCTCACATGGCCTGAGTGACACGCTGCTTTCCGTTCTGCCGATGCGCAGCGAGGAGATCGGCAAAGCGCTGTACAAGGCTCTGAAAATCCAGACCTCCACCCACGAGTCTCAGGCCGCCACGCTGATCAGCGCCTGACCCAGCAGGAATTGTTTATGTCCCAGCCAACCCGCGGCGCCATTCGCGAACTCATGACGCTGCTCAAACCTTTCTGGCCGATTGTGGCGGTGTCAATCGTTCTGGGCATGGTGGGGGGGCTGAGCATCACCACCCTGCTGGCCACGATCAATAATGTGCTGCACTCCGATAGCGGCATGACCCAAGGGATCGTACTGAGCTTCGCCGTCTTGTGCCTGATAGCGCTGCTCAGTTCGATCGTATCCGATATCGGCACCAACTATGTGGGGCAAAATATTGTCGTCAGGCTGCGCAAGACGCTTGGCGAAAAAGTCATGTCGGCGCCTATCGAACAGATCGAACGCTACCGCACTCATCGGCTGATTCCGGTATTGACCCATGATGTCGGAACCATCAGCGACTTTGCTTTCGCCTTCGCCCCCCTGGCAATCTCGCTGACGGTGACCCTCGGCTGCCTCGGTTACCTGGCTATGCTGTCATGGCAAATGTTTCTGCTGATGGTATTAGCGATTGCGATAGGTACGACGGTGCAATACTTCGCGCGCAGCCATGGCATCAAAAACTTTATGGCCGCCCGGGAAACCGAAGACGAACTGCAGAAATACTACAGCGCTGTCTCTGAAGGTGCCAAAGAACTGCGCATTCATCGCCCGCGCCGGCAGCGGATGTTCGACCAGCGGATCCAGGGCACGGCCAACCATATTCGTGACCTGCAAATTCGCGCCATCAACATCTTTGTGGTGGCCAAGACCTTTGGCTCGATGCTGTTCTTCGTGGTCATCGGCCTGGCCCTCGCCTTCCAGGCTTACTGGCCCAATGACGATAAAAGCGTCATGAGCGGCTTCGTGCTGGTGCTGCTTTATATGAAAGGCCCGCTGGAACATCTGATCGGAACACTCCCCATCATCAGCCGTGCGCAGATCGCGTTTCGCCGTATCGCCGAACTGTCGGAAAAGTTCTCATCGCCGGAGCCGCACCTGCTGCTTGAAGACAAGACGCCTAAAGCGCTGACCATACAGAGCCTGGAACTGCGTGATGTGCAATATGCCTTTCCTGCAGTACAAGGCAGCGAACCGTTTCGCCTGGGCCCGGTAGACCTGCGTATCGAACAAGGAGAGATCGTCTTTATTGTTGGCGAGAACGGCTGTGGCAAGACCACGCTGATCAAGCTGCTTTTGGGACTCTATGCGCCACAGAAGGGCGAAATACTTTTGGACGGCCAGCCCATCGTCGCTCAAAACCGGGACGACTATCGCCAGTTGTTTACCACCGTGTTTGCTGACTATTACCTGTTCGACGAACTGGTTCAGGGCGGCGGAGACGTGCCTAAGGAAGCCGAGCGTTATCTGCAGCGCCTGGAAATAGGCCACAAGGTCACGATTCGTGGTGGCGCGTTCAGCACCACCGACCTGTCCACCGGACAGCGCAAACGCCTGGCACTGCTCAGCGCGTGGCTGGAAGGCCGCCCGGTGCTGGTATTTGATGAATGGGCCGCCGATCAAGACCCGACCTTCCGGCGTATTTTCTATACCGAGCTGCTGCCTGACCTGAAACGTCTGGGCAAAACCATCATCGTCATCAGCCATGATGACCGCTACTTCGACATCGCCGACCAGCTCGTCAGGATGGAATCCGGCCGGGTCAAAAGCGAAGCCATACCTGCCTGAAAAAATCCCTCCGAAACGCTTCCGGTTTTCAAAACGGAGGCGTTTTACTATTGCGAAAAGAAAAAATTCTCACTTGCAAGAACAGAGAAGACCATGCCCACACACACGTTGATCAAACTGACGCCCTTGGCGAAAGCATTTATGATGCGCACCGCATTTCGTTTTGTTTTGCCGCTGACTGGCCTTGGACTAGTAACGTCCATAGCAATGGCCTCTCAGGCGCAGGAAATATCGCTCAATATTCCGCCTCAGCCACTAGCGTCAGCGCTGCAAATGCTGGGCAGCCAAACTAATATCCAAGTGCTTTATAGCTCCGAGCAACTAAGCGGGCTTTATTTCGAAGGCATAAATGGGCGCTACACAATACCAAATGCTGTGGCCGAACTGCTTAAAGGAACAGGGCTAGCCTATCATCTGGACGGTAATCTGCTCAGTATCAAATCACCCTCTGTTGCCACATCTGCTATTGAGCTTGGTGCCACGAACATAAATTCGAACACGGGCACTTCAGCAGACCGCCAGTCTTACGCTTCCCGCATTGTAACGATTGGAAAAACCGAGCAATCTCAAAAAGACATTCCTCAGTCGGTAACCGTTGTAACCCGACAGCGTATGGAAGACCAAAACACCGACACGTTCGACCAGGTCATTATGAAAACGCCCGGTATTAGCCGGCAATTTGTAAACAGTGGCCAGAGCAACTATTACTCGCGTGGCTTTGAAATGACCAAGGTTCTACGAGACGGTGTTTACAATGCAAGCACCTTTGGGGTCCTAATCGCCCAAGCGCCAGACATGGCAACGATTGAACGAGTAGAAGTACTACGCGGAGCACCTGGCCTATTGCTGGGAGCCGGAGAGCCTAGCGGCGTAGTAAACCTTGTGAGAAAGCGCCCCCAGAAAGAAACGGAATTAGAGATTACGGCAAAAGCAGGTTCGTGGGATTACTATCGAACAGAGCTCGACTTAACAGGCAGCCTTAATAAAGACGGCACGATCAGAGGCCGAACAGTTGTGGCGTATGAAGATCGCGATTATTTTTATGATCGTGCGCATACAGAAATGCCACTATTTTATGGCGTACTCGAATCAGATATAACCGATCAAACTTCGATAATGGCAGGTTATCGCCATCAAAATTACGACATGTCCGGTATGTATTTCTACCAAGGACTTCCGACCGCCACCAACGGGTCCGATTTGAAGCTATCTCGCTCGACCTCTGTAGGCCCAGACTGGTCAGCTTACAAAAGCGTGGCCGATGAAGTATTCTCCGAGTTAAGCCATACGTTCAATGAAGACTGGAAGGCAAAAATAGCCACCAACTTCCAACGTGGCGAAGTGTATGAGCGATCAGCTCGGCGCAGTAGCTTTGGTATTGACCCTGCTGCAGGCACCGCCAGGTTGAGAAGTTTTATAGATGCAAACTATGACCTTTATCAAAGTGGTGTAGACCTAAGTGCCGACGGCAAATTCCCTTTATTCGGTCTTGAACAAAAAATAGTTATCGGCACAAACTTTCAGAAAGAAGAGCGAGATTATAAGGCTCGCAATGTCGATGCATCAGCGTATACCGTCAATCTCTTGACCGACCCTGAGATGTCAGCGGTACCAAAACCAGACTTTAGCACAGGCACCTTGGCCACAAACGAGCTTCACAACGAAACATACGGCGTATATGGCAGCCTGATCCTTAACCCTGTGGACCCGTTAAAAATAATTCTCGGCTCCCGCCTGACCTGGTACAAAACGGAAAACTACGCCAACGGTACCCAGACCAATGAGTTTCGTCAGAACAAGGAATTTACCCCCTACCTGGGTCTGGTTTACTCATTAACACCTGAGTGGTCAGCCTATGCCAGCTACACTGATATTTTCCAGGTCCAGAGCAGCTTGGTAACGTCTTCAGGCTCCCCACTGGACCCTTCCGTAGGAAAAAATTATGAAATAGGTGTGAAAGGCGAACTGTTTAACGGCCGCCTTAATACGTCAATCGCCCTGTTCCGAATGGTCCAGGATAACCGGTCCTCCATTGACCCTGCCTACCCTAATGGTGGCTGCCCAGCATCGGTAGATGGCTATTGCTATATAAACGCAGGCAAGGTTAAAAGTGAAGGTTTTGAACTCGAAGCCAACGGTGAATTATTACCTGGCTGGCAGGCGTTCGCCGGCTATACCTACAACGAAGCAAAATATGTAAAAGACCGCGACGCATTCGGTAACGCAACGACAAAAGAAGGTGGCCAACTTGGAGATGTCACACCGAAACATATCTTCCGCGCATTCACAACCTATGAATTACCGGGAGCACTAAATAGAATCACCATCGGCGGTGGTGTATCAGCACAAAGCGATCTGAAAGGCACCAACTACATCGGTCTGAACAGCCACATGCCTGGTCGTGCAGTATGGGACGTCTTTACAAAGTACCGCATTGATGACAACTGGACTATCGCTGCCAATCTAAACAATGTATTCGACAAAGTTTATTATAACGATGAGTATGGTTATCGTTATGGGGAACCTCGCAATGTAATGTTCACCTTGCGCGGCAACTTCAAGGATTTTTAATACTCCCAAGCACTTGATCGGTCTTTTGGTCACGGTAGGGATGGCAGTCACCTGCCACCCTCCGTGCAGATCCGCACGTGCGCAGCTACTGCATACGGCACCTGCCTTGGGCTTTGACGCCTAAGGCGCACCTCTAAAAACTACTTCCGTTGTCATCACTGCGTTAGAAACAGGCTCGTGCGTTAGTCCGATGGATCGCCAGCCCGACGGGGTGCCGCCCACTCAGAATGCTCATTTACTCCAGTAAAATCGAGCGCGACTCCGACCGTTCCTCGCCCATTTTTGTGGGGCCACCATCGGTATTGCGCTGACTGCCTCGCCTACGTTTTAGAGGTGCCCTAAGCGTGCTATGGAATAGGGATGCATAGGTAGTTCTCTTGCATAGGGCATGAGCAGGCGGGCCAACGCAGTGCTAACGATTTACCGTCGCAACTCTGGCAAGCAGTTCCACGCCAGCAAGGCTTCGAAGTATTCCACTAATACCGCCTGCGGCAGACGTTCCAGCACGTGTCGTAGCCACGCACAATGTTTACGCCTATTTGCTTTTTCCTTTGGCGTTTTCAACCTGGCTGTACAGGCGAGCACTGGCACTGGCGCCTCGCTGACCTGATGTTTCCTCTGATCGCGCTCGATCCTGTACAGCGCATTGATCATCAGCAACGCCATATCGGCACGCCCGACTCTTCCTCTGGATTTTACTTTCTGTGCGTCAACGAACCTGCGTTGCGCATGCGCCCTGCAACCCAGATGCTCAACGCCCGCTTGCTGCTCGATCGAGTCGCAGCCCGAGTTATCGTCCGTCATCAAGTAAACGCGTTAGCCTGCCAGCAGGCGTGAAGCAACTTCCTGATCACGATTGGTCGAGTAGTCAAACAGGATATCCAGCTCGACCAGGACGGCCAGGCCGTCGATAGACGTTCAGAAGTCGTCGGGGTTGAGGTAGAGATAGACTTT
Source organism: Pseudomonas sp. 21LCFQ010 (assembly GCF_024129905.1). Lineage (NCBI taxonomy): Bacteria > Pseudomonadati > Pseudomonadota > Gammaproteobacteria > Pseudomonadales > Pseudomonadaceae > Pseudomonas > Pseudomonas sp. 21LCFQ010. The sequence goes on from NZ_JAMYDZ010000036.1 coordinate 29,531, forward strand.
TTCGACTTTGGCTTCGTAACGCATCATGAGCTGCTGGCTCCTGAGAGGTTTCAGGAGCTCAGCATCGGGGATCCGGTTGGGGCTTGGGAGGCAGGGTATGTGAGGTTATTGCAATGACAGTAAACCCCACCCTGTAAAGGTGGGGTTTATCGCGCGCTTATCTCCAGGAGTGCAATGAAGCACCATCAAACGAGCGTTGATCAATCCGCCATAACCTATCAACGACTGACGTTCACATTTCTTTTAAAGCGGTAGTGAAAGCAGACGTAATCGAGGCAAGTACAGCCTCATTCACAATCATTGCACCATGCCTTTCGGGGACACTGAGCGTCTCTCTGAAGCCATTAACAAACAGGCTCGTCTTTAATGCCTGCTCGACTGACTCAATAGACGCATCGTTTCTTAAAACAGAGGACCACCACAAGGACGGACGTACGGAAACCGGCCGAACCACGAAGGACTCAAACAACAGATTAAGCCGCTCCAACGTGTTGAAACCCTCAACAATTTCATGTTCGACGATCGCTTCTTTGAAAAACGCCTCAAACTGTACCGTGCTGATACCTACGCGGTTCGCCGCCCACCCAATAAAGAATGTGTAATCGATATCCGCCGCAGTCTCCATTAACTGTTCCACTTCTGTAGCTCTATCGGGATACAACACACAAAAATAGTTGACCACCTTTGTCAACTCATCCACTGCCTGACCCCGAGCGGCATCATTTTCGACAGTCGATGGATTGATGTTCAACACGTCGATGTCCGCCGGCAATTTCATATCAACCAAGCCTAGAAAGGCTACCTTCTTTCCGGCGGCTTCTAGCGCGTGAGCAATATCAATCGCCAACGTCCCTCCCAAGGAATAACCCAAGAGGTGGTAAGGTCCATCCGGCTGAGCACGAACCACATCATTGACATACCCTGAAACCAAGCGACCCCAAGTCATGCCCGCTTCGTTGGCCCCCCCGGCAACATAAGAAATTCCGTAGACTTGTGCGTGCCCTTGCAGTTTGATAGACAGCGGCTGATAACAATAAACATTTCCACCTGCCGGATGAACACAGAACAGTTTTGGCTCGGTCGTTTTTCCGACTCCCATTTTCACCAAACTACTAGTTTTCGAGGGTGCTTGCGAAACAGTTTTGTCCAAGAACCCTGCCAACTCACCGACTGTTTGATAGCGAAGTACATCCTTGAAATTTACTTTCGATTGGGTGGCTTTCCGCAAAGCACCCACCATCCTGATAGCCAGGATTGAATCGCCCCCCAGCTCGAAAAAATTATCCTGAACACCCACTCGGTCACACTTGAGAATCGCCTTCCACACCTCGGCGACTGTCTGCTCCAAGGCTGACACGTCCTCTTCGACAGCATCATTTTTCGTAACGGGCGTTGAGAGAGCTTTTGCTGACAACGCTTGACGATCCCATTTACCGTTGGCCGTGAGTGGTAATTCCTGACAGAAGACCCATTGCGTGGGTGCCATATAGTCCGGGAGGCTAGCCTTGAAGGCGACCTTAATCTGCTCTCGGAGAGTAGCCTCATCCACCTCGAGAGAAGGCACAATAAAACCAACCAACTGGGTACCGCCGACGCCCTGCTGAGCGATGACAACCGCTTCACGAACCTGTGGCAACGCTTGTAAATAGGTTTCGACTTCACCGACCTCTACTCGGAAACCACGAATTTTGACCTGGTTATCTATCCTTCCGATGTACTCAATAAGCCCGCTTCGCCCCCTGCGAACTTGATCGCCTGTACGGTATAAACGCCCGCCCTCCAAGCCACCGAAAGCATCAGGAACAAAACGCTCGGCGGTGAGACCAGGCTTCCCGATATACCCCCGGGCCAGACAATCTCCACCGACGTACAGCTCACCTGCGGCAGGTGAAGGCTGCAAAAAGGTATCAAGAATATAAACCTGTGCTCCAGATAAAGGGCTTCCGAGCGGAATCTTCTGCCCTGGGACAGGAAAAGAAAGCGAGGTGGCCAACACACCGACCGTTGTTTCCGTTGGCCCATAATGATTAAACACATTGCAAGAGGGCATTATTTTAAAAATACTTGATACCAGCTCGGGAGAAGACACATCACCGCCCAGAATCAAGCCACGTTTCGGGATGATCCACCCACGCTCATCACTTTGCATCAGCGCACTCAGGTGTGACGGGACAATCTTCATGCCATCCACGTCATGGTGATGCAAATACTCGCCCAGGCGCTGCCCGTCCATGGACATCTCAGCATCAATAACATGCAATGTAATGCCGTTGCAAAGAGCACCGAACAATACGGTATGCCCTAAATCCGCAGCGGCCGTAGAAACCCATGCCAGACTGCGTAGATTGGCCAATACTCTTTTTTCCTGAAGCCCCTCTATATAACCCGACAGGGCGCCATGAGACACCGCGACGCCCTTGGGCTGCCCGGTAGATCCTGACGTATAGATCACATAAGCCAAGTGCTGAGGAACCACTGTTGCCTGGACGTTACTGCCTGCTGTTAGATCGACCGTATCAAGCCTGTTCTCCAGCGCCAGAACACAAATACTTAATCCACCCAAGGCGACCATGTCAGCTTCCGTCAGGACAACGAGTACATCGATACCGCTGTCCTCAATAACATAGTTCAGGCGCTGTGCCGTACAGGTGGACTCGATCGGCACATACGCCCCACCTGCTTTCAATATTGCCAGTATCCCTACCACCATCTCGACGCAACGCGGCATCATCAATCCAACTGTTTTATCAGAACCCACGCCCTGTTGAATAAGGCATCGGGCCAGTTGGTTGGCTTGCTGATTCAGATCCTGGTAGGTCAGACTGCGATGTTCCGACACGATGGCGATTGAATCAGGTGCCTGTTCCGCATGCCGCTCAATTCGCTCATGGACCGAACACGTCAATGACGCACGCCCATTGCGATTCGACTGGAGTAGATGTGCTTGATCTACAGTAAGCAGTGGCAGCTCACTGATCATTCGGCTCGGTGTAGCTACGACAGCAGACAACACGTTGATCCAATGAGTCGCCATTTGCTCAATCGTCGCACTCACGAACAAGTCAGTTGCATATACGATATGTGCCCCTATTTCATCGCCACGCTCATATGTCTTGAAAGTCAGATCGAACCGAGCCGTCTTCTGCTCCCAAGCAAGCCCCTCGATCTGAAGATATGTATCATGAGCTGACGCTTCCTCATCGACACCCTCGCTGTAGCCTGGGATAACCTCCTTACTGGTATGATCATAAACGACTTGAAATAAAGGACTGTGGGCAAGACTACGCTGAGGCTGCAATGCCTCAACCAATTGTTCAAAAGGCAAGTCCTGATACAATTGGGCATCCCGCGCACTCTGCTTTACCTGCTGCAGAACCGCATCAAAATCAAGCGTTTCATCAAACGTGCTTCTCATCACTTGCGTATTTACAAAAAAGCCGATAAGCCCTTGAACCTCCACCCGATTACGGCCGCTATTAGGTACGCCAATACAGATGTCACGCTGACCACTGTATCGATGTAAAAGCACCTGCACGCTGGCCAGCAACACCATAAACAGCGTGGCCTGACGGTTTTGTGCAAACAGCTTTATCTGTGCACTTAACTCACTTGGGATGACGACATCCACCCGTTCACCTTGGTAGCTTTTACTCGCAGGCCTTGGGTAATCCAGCGGCAATTCCAAGAGAGAAGGAATGTCTTTTAAACGTTCTTTCCAATAGGCAAGCTGAATATCTTTTCCACCAGCCTCCAGCCAACTACGCTGCCAAATCGAATAATCAGCATATTGGATAGGCAGTGCAGGCAAGCCAGCCTTTTGCTGCTGCACGCGTGCAGAATACAGCTTCATCAGCTCAAAGCTCATGAGTTGCATGGAAACACGATCAGCAACGATATGATGCTGGACCACAATCAAGATATGATCATCTTCGCCTACTACCAGACAATTCACGCGTATGAGCAAATCGACTTGCAGGTCAAAGGGGTCCTGCATTCGCCATTCAAGCACGCTACGAAGCCCTTCCTCCGACTGAACAAGAAGTTGCTCAGCCTGATCAAGCTCCTCACACTTGATTGCCAGCGTTCGATGCTCATGTATAACTTGTCTCGGCCCTTTCTCCCCTTGTACAAAATTTGTACGCAATGACTCGTGGCGACAGATCAAGTCATTAAAGCTATGTTCCAGAATGCGAATATCAAGCGCACCCTTCAATCTCAACGCGGCGTATAAGTTGTAAGCTGTGCTGTCTGGTTCTTGCTGCCATAGAACCCATTGTCTTTCTTGGGCATAGGACAGTGGCACATCACTGAAGCTTTCTCTTACAGCAGGAATGGGTAAGCTTTCAAAAGAAAGGCCTTCGGCCTTCATGGCTTGAAAGTACTGAGACTTCTTGTCGTCAGGCAGTCGAATGAAGCGACTTACCAGTTGCATACCTACGGCACCAGACATCACACCGCCTCCATATCATCAAGCAACGCACTCATTTTCTCTAAAGAACTTAGTGATGCCTTGCTGCCTGGAGCACCTTCAACAGCCTTTAAAAGATCACCTAAAACAGGATATTTAAACAACAATGAAGGGGGCAAACTCATACCCAAATCAGCCTGAACACGTGAAACAATATTCATCACCAACAATGAGTGACCACCCAATTCAAAGAAATTATCGGCCAGGCCTACTCGTGCCACTTTCAATTCATCGGCCCAGATTGCCGCAAACTGTTGTTCCACTTCGCTCTTAGGTGCCACATACTCACTCTGCAGTTTTTCTATCTCAGTGTGAGGTAACGCATTGCGATCCAGCTTGCCATTAGCGGTCAAAGGAAGATATTCCAGAAACACAAAATGCGCGGGCACCATGTAATCCGGCATTACGGCTTTCAATAGGTTACGCAGGCTTTCGCGTAGCGCACGTTGCTGATCGTAATGGTCCTGGCCCGCCACGGGCACCAGATAAGCAACCAGTTGCTTGCCCACAGCCTCATGCTTATCCAGCACCACTGCTTCGCGGATGCCTGGGTGCTCTTTGATCCGCGTTTCGATCTCACCTAACTCAATACGAAACCCACGTATTTTAACTTGGTGATCAATGCGCCCTGCGTACTCTATCTCTCCACCGACACGACTACGCCCCAAGTCACCACTCCGGTACAAGCGACCACCGCCTTGCTTACTGGAGTTGAACGGATCAGGGATGAAGCGTTCAGCGGTCAACGCCGGACGGTTATGATAGCCACGAGCCAACCCCGCCTGGCCAATATTTAATTCGCCATGTCCACCCGGAATCACCGGATTAAGCTGAGCATCCAGCAAATACCAGGAAAGGTCCGGGATCACTTTGCCAAGCGGGCTAACCGAAGCCTGCTGCAAATCATTTTTCGAGAGTGGCCGATAAGTCACATGCACAGTAGTCTCGGTGATACCGTACATGTTGATCAATTGCGGCTTTTGATCACCAAAATGCTCAAACCAAGGGGCCAGGCTGCCCACATCCAGTGCTTCACCGCCGAATACGACGTAGCGCAGGGCCAGTGCGTGACCGCTTGCACAAGCTACTGGGATCAATTGTTTGAACGCGGACGGCGTCTGATTCAGCACGGTTACCTGTTCGCGATGTAGCAATGCATGAAAACTCTCGGGCGAACGTGCGACTTCTTTCGGTACGATAACGGCCCTGCCACCGTATAGAAGAGCGCCATATAACTCCCAGACTGAAAAGTCAAAGGCATAAGAGTGGAACACTGTCCAGACATCCTTGTCATGGAAATGGAACACGCCATCCGTAGCCTGAAACAGGCGTAAGACATTGTGATGCGTCAGTAAGGTACCCTTGGGTTTACCGGTCGAACCCGAGGTATAGATCATATACGCCAGGTTATCTGGGTGGCAGAAATTAACCGGGTTGACGTCACTACAAGTGGCCGGACCGTCAGCAAGCTCATCCAGGCTTACTACCTGAGCAGTACCTGGAACAGGCAGTTGTCCCAATAGATGCGATTGACTCAGCAGTACCTGAATTCCACTGTCCTGCATCATGTAGCTCAGGCGGTCATGCGGGTACTCCGGATCCAGCGGCACATAAGCACCACCCGCCTTGAGGATACCCAACAGTCCGACCACCATCTCGATCGAACGCTGTGCAGCAATACCCACCAGCACATCCGGGCCCACGCCATGTGCGCGGAGCTTGTGTGCCAACCGATTCGCTCGTTGGTTCAACTCGGCATAACTCAGCGATTGCGTACCAAACACCAGAGCTGTGGCCTCTGGCGTTTTCGTAACCTGGTCCTCGATCAACTGATGGATGCACAGCGCTGCCGGGTAATGGACGTCGGCAGGGTTCCACTCGTGAACCACCTGTTGGTATTCCTCAGCGCTCAGCAGCAGCAGCTCAGAAATTTTTTTCTCCGGTTCCCGTACCATTTGCTCCAGCACGATGACCCAATGCCGCCCAAGCCGTTCGATGGTAGAGGACTCGAACAACGCCGTTGCATATGTCAACGACGCACCAATACCGCTTTCATGCTCAAAGGTATTGAGCATCAGATCAAACTTGGCAGATTGTTCCTCCCGGTCATACCCTTCAACCTTCAGCCCATGCACCTGCCGGGAAGTACCTTTGACCTGAGTCTGGTGGTTGTACATTACTTGAAACAATGGGTTATGGCTCAAACTGCGGTCTGGTTGCAAGGCTTCAACCAACTGCTCAAATGGCAGGTCCTGATAAGTCTGCGCGTCCAATACGGTCTTACAAACTTGCTTCAGCAACTGATCAAACGTCGTCGTCAGCTCAAATGTGGCTTTGAGTACTTGAGTATTAACGAAGAAGCCAATGAGCCGTTCCGTCTCCACTCTCGTGCGGTTGGCAATTGGCACCCCTACCCGTATGTCGTTCTGGCCGGAATAACGCTGCAATACACTCTGGAAGCTGGCGAGCAGCACCATAAAAAGAGTTACACCATGGCGCTGTGCCAACGCCTTCAAGCCATCGACCAGGTCATTGTTTAAGCCAATGGCTACCCGTGCACCACGGTGATCCGCAATTAACGGCCTGGGCCTGTCCGTAGGCAGCTCCAACACCGGTTGCTCACCACCCAGTTGCCCTTGCCAGTAAGTCAGCTGTCGCTCCTGCTCACCCGCCTCCATCCAGTTGCGCTGCCAAATAGCGTAGTCTGCGTATTGGATCGGTAAATCAGGAAGATAAAACTCTGTTTGTCCTTGACTGTAAGCCTCATACAAACACACTAGCTCATCCACCATCACAGGCATTGACCAACCATCAGAGACAATATGGTGCATGGTCAGTATTAGAAGATATTCGTCGTCTGCCAGGCCAAGCAGCTTGATCCGCAGCAGCGGGCCCTGCTCAAGATCGAACGGATGATTCACCTCATCGTCCACCCAAGCCTCAATGCTCTGTTCCGGTAAAAGATGCTCAACGCTCAAAGCAAAAGGCGGTGCTGCATGAACCACCTGAACCCGTTGTCCATTACGTTGATGAAACGTGGTACGTAATATTTCGTGCCGTTCAATAAGGCGCTGGAAACTTAGCTGCAATGCTTCCTTGCTCAGCGAGCCACTCAGACGTAACACAACAGGCATGTTGTATGTCGCACTATCCGGATTCAGCTTCCATAGAAACCATTGCCGCTGCTGGGCGAAAGAAAGAGGAATACAGTCGAACAGTGACTGGACCTCTGGCACTGGCAGGTTGGCAGGAGATAAATTTTCGGCATACATCTTTTCCAGATAGATTTTGCGTTTTTCGGTGGGTAACGTCACAAAACGCTTGGCTATTTTCAGTGCAGTTTCGGTATTCATTGTGCCTCCTCTAACTCTTCGGCGAACATATCCAGACGCTTCAACTTTTCTTCAAGTTCATCCACATCTTCTTGCACAAACTGTCTGGAAAATGCCTCCAGAACGGGATTCTGGAATAACGAAGAAGGGTTGAGAGTCACGCCAAACGTCAAACGCACACGAGACAACACGGAAAGAACCAACAAAGAATGTCCGCCCAGCTCAAAGAAATTATCGTGCAACCCGACCCGCTCAATCTGTAGGACCTCAGCCCAGATACCTGCGATCTGCTGCTCCAGCTCCGTCTGCGGTGCCACGTACACCTGCTGTTGCTGACTCGCATCAGGCTTTGGCAACGCCTTTCGGTCCAGCTTGCCATTTGGACTCAGTGGCAGCTTGTCCAGGAACACCACATGCGCTGGTACCATGTAATCCGGCAGCGTGGTTTGAAGATGCTCACGTAACCGGCTGCGCAGGTCATTCTGTTGTGCAACCTCGATTTCCAACTCAGCAGCCACCACGTACGCTGCCAGCTGTTTCCCGCCAGGCCCCTCGACATCAACAACCACCGATTCACGGATCGCTGCATGCTCCTGCAGCTTCGCCTCGATTTCGCCCAGTTCTATACGCAAACCACGAATCTTCACTTGGTGATCAGTACGCCCCAGATAGTGAATGACCCCTTCGGCTCGATAACACGCCAGGTCACCGGTGCGATACAACCGTCCACCACCCTGCTCACTGCCATCGAACGGGTCCGGTACGAAGCGTTCAGCTGTCAGCGATGCACGCTGGTGATAACCGCGGGCCAGGCCCACTCCCCCCAGATACAGTTCACCGACACAGCCTTGCACCGCTGGAAGCAGACCAGCGGCCAGAATATGCGTTTTGAGATTATCGATTGGCCGGCCAATCGGCACCCCGGCGCCTTCGTCGGCTCCACAGGTCCAGTGCGTTACGTCAATCGCAGCTTCTGTCGGGCCATAAAGATTGAATACCCCGGCCTGTGGCAACCGGTGTAGTGACTGACGTGCCAGTTCGCCCGGTAAAGCCTCGCCACTGCAGACGATACGCCGGATGCTGCGGCAGCTTTCCACCCCTTCACTGCCCATGAAGACTTGAAGCATCGAAGGTACGAAGTGCAGCGTGGTGACCTCGTAGCGGTTGATCGCCTCAATCAGGCGCTCAGGCTCGCGGTGCACACCAGGCTCTGCTATCGCCAGACAGGCACCCGTCTGAAGCGGCCAGAAGAACTCCCATACCGACACATCGAAACTGAACGGCGTCTTTTGCAAGACCGTATCGCTGCTGCCCAGCCTGTAGGCCTTCTGCATCCAAGCCAGGCGATTGAACAGCCCCTTGTGCGAGTTACCCGCACCTTTCGGCTTCCCGGTCGAACCCGAGGTATAGATTACGTAGGCCAGGTTATCAGGATGGCCGAGATTGACCGGATTTGCGTCACTGCAGGTCGCCAGACTCTCTGCAAGTTCATCCAGGCTCAATACCTCGACACTGTCTGGAACAGGCAACTGCTCCAGCAGGTGTGACTGGGTCAGCAGCAATCGGATACCGCTGTCCTGCATCATGTAGCTCAGGCGGTCCTGTGGGTACTCAGGGTCCAGCGGCACATAGGCCCCCCCTGCCTTGAGGATGCCCAGCAGCCCCACTACCATCTCGATCGAACGCTCCACGGCAATCCCTACCAGCACGTCCGGCCCCACACCCTGCTCACGCAGCCTGTGTGCCAGGCGGTTGGCACGCCGGTTAAGCTCTGCATAACCTAGTAAGTGCTCGCCAAACACCAGGGCTGTCGCCTCGGGCGTTTTTGCAACCTGCTCTTCGATCAACTGATGGATGCATTGCACGGCCGGATAGTGAACCTCGGTACGGTTCCATTCACAAACAACTTGCCGGTACTCATTGGCACTCAACAACGGTAGTTCAGCAATCTGTTGTTCGGGATGACGCACCAACTGTTCCAGCAACTGGATCCAGTGCCGACCCAGTCGCTGGATGGTCGATACATCGAACAATGCCGTTGCATAGTTCAACGAAGCCCCAAAACCGCCATCATGCTCAAAGGTATTCAGAGTCAGGTCGAATTTAGCCGACTGATCTTCCCATTCCAGTCCTTCGACCATCAAACCCCGGATTGCTCTGACGGAGCCTTTGACCTGAGTCTGGTGGTTATACATCACCTGGAACAGTGGGCTGTGGCTCAAGCTACGTTCCAGTGGTAAAGCATCTACTAACTGCTCAAACGGCAGGTCTTGATGCGCCTGGGCCTCCAGTACCGTGTACTTGACCTGCTGCAACAGGGCGTTAAACGTAGTATGCAGATCGAATTCAGACTTCAGTACCTGAGTGTTTACAAAGAAACCAATCAGACGCTCCGTTTCTATTCGGTTGCGATTGGCATTAGGTACGCCAATACGGATATCGTCCTGCCCTGAATAACGATGCAGCAGAGTCTGAAACGAGGCCAGCAGCACCATGAATGGCGTAACACCCTGCTGCTGGGCCAGTTGCTTGAGCGAGAGCGCCAGATTGTCGTTCAGCTCAAGCTCCACGCTGGCCCCGACCCGGCTCTGCACCGATGGCCGTGGACGATCCAGAGGTAACTCCAATACTGGTTGGTCCCCCCCCAATTGTTCGGTCCAGTACGTCAGTTGGCGTGCCTGTTCGCCGGCTGCCATCCAGTTACGTTGCCAGGCGGCATAATCGGCGTACTGGACTGGCAAGGCCGGCAGTACAACTTCGGTTTGTCCCTGACTGTAACCCTCATACAAACTCACCAATTCGTCGACCATCAGCGGCATTGACCAGCCATCGGACACGATATGGTGCAAGGTCAGCACCAGTACATGATCCTGCTCGGCAAGGCCTAACAGCTTGACCCGCAACAAAGGCCCGCAAACCAGATCGAAGGGTTTCTGAATTTCTGCGTCAATATGAACCTGAACACCCACTTCACTACTCAGCGCTTCGTAGTCGATAACAAGCGCCTGTTCGGCATGAACAATCTGGATTGCTTGCTCGCCTTCCTGACGGAAAGTGGTACGCAATGTCTCGTGGCGAGCGATCAGAGCATCGAAACTGCCTTGCAATGCAGCGCGGTCCAGGACACCTTTAAAGCGTAAAGCGATCGCCATGTTGTAGGCCGCGCTGTCCGGCTCCAGTTGCCACAGGAACCACTGTCGTTGCTGGGCGAAAGACAGCATCAATGGCTGGTCACGATCAACTTTTTCGAACGCCGGGGCCTGGCTGGCAGTGCCCTCGGTGAGCATTGCAACGAACTCTGCCAGAACTGAAGCTTCGAACAGGGTCCGCAGTGGCAGCTCGACATTGAGTACCTGACGCAACCGGGAGATCACCTGAGTGGCCAGCAGCGAGTGGCCGCCCAGCTCGAAGAAGTTGTCGGTCAGGCCGACTTTATCCAGCTTCAATACATCTGCCCAGATCGCCGCAACCTGCCGTTCCAGTGCTGTCTGCGGCGCCACGTACACCTGCTGTTGCTGACTCGCATCCGGCCTGGGCAGCGCCCTGCGGTCAAGTTTGCCGTTTGGCGTCAACGGTAGCCTATCCATAAACAGCAGATACGACGGCACCATGTAGTTGGGCAAATGGGCGTTGAGCTGTTCGCGCAATTGGGTGCGTAGCAGATTCTGTTGCTGAGCATCCCGCACAGTCGGCCCCGCCACCAGATACGCGGCCAGTTGTCGCCCGCTCGGCCCCTCAATAGCAATAACGACAACCTCTCGTAGTGCCGGGTGCTCCAGCAGCCTTGCCTCGATCTCTCCCAACTCGACACGAAAACCACGAATCTTCACCTGATCGTCGATACGGCTGACGTATTCGATCACTCCATCGACTTGATAACGTGCCAGATCGCCAGTGCGGTACAAACGCCCACCCTGACCACTGGCGTCAAAGGGATCCGGCACAAAGCGCTCTGCTGTAAGGTCAGAACGGTGCAGGTATCCTCGGGCCAAGCCTGCCCCTCCAATCAGTAATTCGCCGGCCACACCGACCGGTGCAGCATTTAATCCCTGCTCGACAATGTGCAGGCAGGTATTGGCAATCGGCTTGCCTAGTCGCGGTATCGGCTCATGACGGTCCAGGCGATGCAGGCCGGACCAGATAGTGGTCTCCGTGGGGCCGTACAGGTTCCACACCTGCTCTGAACGCTCAAGCAGGCGGCTTGCCAGATCTGGCGCCAGCGCCTCTCCACCGCTGAGCAGTCGGCAATCACGCAACGCCTCCGGTGGAGCGTTCTCCAGCAGCATTCGCCAGGTCGTGGGGGTCGCCTGCACCGTGGTCACCGCCTGCGTCTGAATCAGCCTCAGCAACGTTTGCGAATCCTGGTTCTCTCGATCGGCCAGCAGCACCACAGAGGCGCCTACAAGCAGTGGCAGATACAGCTCCAGACCGGCAATGTCGAAAGACAGCGAGGTCAGTGCCAGAACTCTGTCGTCAGCCGTCAGACCAGGATCCCTTGCCATGCTGAACAGAAAATTCACGAGCGCTTTATGAGGCACCGTGACGCCCTTGGGCTTGCCGGTCGAACCCGAGGTGTAGATGCAGTAAGCCGTATGTTCCGGGTGCAAGACCACAGCAGGGTTATCAACACAATATCCGTCCAGCTGCGGCCAGTCGCGATCCAGGCACCACGTCGTGATACGGGTCGTCGGCAGCTTGTCCAGAAGTCGCTCCTGAGTGAGCAGCAATCCAGCATTGCTGTGTTCCAGCATGTAAGCCAGACGATCCTGTGGGTATTCCGGATCGAGTGGCACATACGCACCGCCAGCTTTGAGAATAGCCAGCAAACCTACCACCATCTCGCTGGAGCGCTCGACGCAGATACCCACCAGCACATCCGGCCCTACGCCCAGTTCGCGGAGTTTGCAGGCAAGGCGATTGGCACGGCTGTTTAACTCGTCATAACTCAACGATTGCCCCGAGAAGATCAATGCCGTCTTATCCGGCGTCCGGACAACCTGTTGCTCGATCAGATGATGAAGACAGTATTCAGCCGGGTAGGCCGCTTCAGTGCGGTTCCATTCGTGGATGATCTTTTGACGCTCTTGTGGCTCAAGCAAAGCCAGCTCGGATAGCTGACCGAAGGGGCGCGCGACGATGTCTTGCAGAAGATGGGTCCAATGAACCAGCAAGCGCTCACTGGTGCTACGCTCGAACAGGTCGGTCGCGTAGGTGAGCGTAGCGGTAACGCCGGTTTCATGCTCGACTGTGCTCAGTGACAGATCGAACTGCGCAGTGTTTTCCTCCCACAGCACCCTATCCACTTGCAGACCTGGCAGCCCCCGAGTGGCGTGACTGGAAGTGGTCTGGTGGTTAAACATCACTTGGAACAGAGGGTTGTAGCTCAGACTACGCTCTGACTTCAGGGCATCGACCAAACGCTCGAACGGCAGATCCTGATGCGCTTGAGCTTCAAGAACTGTCTGCTTTACTTGCTGCAGAAGCTCAATGAAGGTCATCTGAAGAGTGAAGTCTGCTTTAAGCACCTGAGTGTTGACGAAGAAGCCGATCAGGCTCTCGATTTCTGCCCGGTTGCGGTTAGCTATCGGTACTCCTACACGAATATCGTCTTGACCCGAATAACGATGCAACACGGTTTGGAAACTCGCCAGCAATACCATGAATAGCGTACTACTTTGCTGTTGTGCCAACTGTTTGAGGCGCTGCACCAAGTGCCTTTCAAGTTCGATGCGCAGATTAGCGCCGGCGTAGCTCTGAATGGCTGGGCGGGGGTGATCAGCGTGCAGCTCCAAAACGGGTTGCTGACCGCCTAGTTTCTGCTCCCAGTAAGCAAGCTGACGCTCCTGCTCACCCGCCTCCATCAAGTTACGCTGCCAGATGGCGTAGTCGGCATACTGAATGGGTTGTACCGGCAAGCACAGAGGCTCTCCGGTCCGAAAGGCTTCATAAGCTTGAATCAGTTCGTCAACGATGATCGGCATTGACCAACCATCCGAGACAATATGGTGCAAGGTCAGTACCAGCACGTGATCCTGGTCAGCCAGGCGCAGTAATTTCACACGCAATAGCGGACCGGTTTCAAGATTGAAAGGTCGTTGTGTTTCCGACTCTACACATTGCGCGACCCGTTCATCCGGCGTATCACCGTCTCTGACCTGTAAGTCTTCGACCGTCAGCGTTAAAGCAAAAGCAGGTGAAATCACCTGCACCGCCTGGTCACCTTGCAACCTGAAAGTAGTGCGAAGAACTTCGTGACGCTCAATGAGCGCCTCGAAACTGGCCCGTAAGGCCTGAATCTTCAAGTCGCCTTTGAGTCGCAGAGCGATTGGCATGTTGTACGCCGTGCTGTGTGGCTCCAGTTGCCAGAGAAACCACTGTCGCTGCTGGGCATACGAAAGTGCCAGGGTCTCCTCTGGATCTCTTGGCAAAATGGGGGCGACTCCGTACAGGTTTACCCCCTGACGCTTAAGCAGGATGGCCAAGGCCTTGCGTTCTTTGGTGGACAATGACTTGACGGAGTCGAGCAACGCTTGCATTGGATTACCCCTTATGAAATCAGCTCGTCAATTTCCTCCGTATTTAGACGTTTGAGTGCCTCCAGGGATTTAGCCAATTCCGATTGAAGCGGATCGTTTGTATTGGATTTCTCCACCAGATTGCTCACGAATTCGCCCAGGCATTGGTACTCAAACAAGTGCCTGAGCGCACCTTCGCGCCCCAAGTGACCAGGCAGGCGTGAGATCATCTGGGTCGCCAACAGCGAATGACCGCCCAGTTCAAAGAAATTATCATTTAACCCGACACGCTCAACCTGCAGTACGTGCGCCCAGATGGCCGCAATTTCTTGCTCTAGCTCACTCTGCGGCTGGACGTAGATCTGTTGCTGTTGGCTGGCATCCGGTTTGGGCAGTACCTTGCGATCCAGCTTGCCATTTGCCGTCAAGGGCAAATGTTCCAGAAATACGAAGTGCGCTGGCACCATATAATCAGGCATCACCGCCTTCAGTTCTCTACGCAAATGCTCACGCAACGCAGATTGCTTTTCGTCGCCCTGCTGATCAACCACCGGAACCAGATAGGCCACCAGTTGAGGGCCAACCTGACCATCGACATTCAGCACCACAGCCTCTTGAATCCAGGCATGCTCTTTGAGCCGGATTTCGATCTCACCCAGCTCGATACGGAAACCTCGGATCTTCACCTGATGGTCAATGCGGCCGGCGTACTCCACCACACCACCAACCTGAGCACGGGCCAGATCACCACTCCGATATAAACGGCTACCGCCCAGCTCGCTGGTATCGAAGGGATCAGGGATGAAACGCTCGGCAGTCAATGCAGGACGGTTGTGATATCCGCGGGCAAGGCCAGCACGACCGACATGCAACTCACCCTGCACACCTGGAACCGCAGGATTAAGCTGTCCGTCCAGCAAGTACCAGGACAAGTCAGGTATCGCCTCGCCAATCGGGCTGATCAAGGCTTGTTGCACGTCAGATCTGGACAACGGCCGGTATGTCACATGCACCGTAGTCTCGGTAATTCCATACATATTGATCAATTGCGGAGCATGATCACCGAATCGATCAAACCATGAAGCGAGACTGCCAACATCCAACGCTTCACCACCAAAGACGACGTAGCGCAGAGCCAGTGACTTCTCGCTAACGCAAGCTACCGGAATCAGTTGTTTGAACGCAGACGGTGTCTGACTCAACACCGTTACTTGTTCGCGACACAACAGTGCATGGAAACTTTCCGGCGAGCGCATCACATCCTTCGGCACGACAACCGCTTTGCCACCATATAGCAGCGCGCCGTACAGTTCCCACACCGAGAAGTCGAAGGCGTAGGAGTGAAACACCGTCCAGACGTCTTGATCATCGAAATGGAACCAGTCATTTGTGGCCTGAAAAAGACGCATGACGTTGTGATGCGGTAACAAAGTGCCCTTGGGCTTGCCCGTTGAACCGGAGGTGTAAATTACATAAGCCAAATTGGCTGGACGGGTGATATTAATCAGGTTGGCCTCGCTGTAAACCTCAAGGCCTGCAGCGATCTCGTCAAGATTCAGTACCTCAATATGTTGCAGAACCGGTAATTGCTTTTGAAGATACGACTGGGTCAAAAGCAGCCTGACACCGCTGTCATCCATCATATATTTCAGACGGTCTTCGGGATATTCCGGATCCAGCGGCACATAGGCACCTCCTGCCTTGAGGATCGCCAGCAAGCCGACAACCATCTCCAGGCTGCGCTCCACTGAGAGCCCTACCAGCACGTCCGGCCCCACACCCAGTTCGCGCAGCTTGTGCGCAAGGCGGTTGGCACGGCGATTAAGCTCAACATAGCTCAGCGACTGATCACCAAACGCCAAAGCCACAGCATTCGGAGTCCTGGCCACCTGATCTTCAATCACCTGATGAATACACCGCTCACTCGCATAGTGCACCGGAGCAGGATTCCAGTCCTGCACTACCTGCTGCTGTTGCGCTTCGTCCAACAACGCCAGATCGCCTACCGCCCGTTCGGCATGCCCAAGACCATCAATCAGCAGATGAACCAGTTGTTCAGCGATGCGCGCGATACTCGCCTTACCGAAATAATCGTGGGCATAACTGTAGTGAAAGCTCAGTTCCTCCCCCAGCCCCATGGCCAGTGTCAGCGGATAGTTGGTCTGCTCGTGAGTTTCTACTTCACTGAACACCAGACTTGGCGGCGCACCTTGCTCCAATGCCTCAGAAATCGGGTAATTTTCAAATACCAATAGTGTGTCGAACAGTGCCTCGCCACCCAGCCCTGCCCAGCGCTGAATCTCGAACAGAGGGGTGTGCTCCTGCTCGCGCAGAGCCAGATTCTGTGCTTGCACCTGTTGTAGCCATTCACCCAAAGGCTGTTCAGGTCTCGGGGCAGCGATGACCGGTAACGTGTTTATGAACAACCCTACCTGTTGCTCTACCCCCTTAAGCTCTGCAGGGCGGCCAGACACTGTCGCGCCGAATGCCACTGTGTCCTGTCCGGTGTAACGCTGTAACAACAGTAACCATGCCGCCTGCACCACGGTGTTTATCGTTACCTTCTGCTGACGGGCAAACTCGCCCAAACGCCGGGTTTTCTCCTTGTCCAGCACATGAAACAGGTCTCCATGGCTGCCGTGTTTTTCATCTACAGGCAAATTCGGGGTGCTCGCTTTTACCGCCTGCGCCAACCGCGTCGGCTCATCAAGCCTCTTCAGTTGCCCGCTCCAGAACGCTTCGCTCACGGCCTTGTCCTGACGTTGCAGCCAGGCAATATAGTCGCGGTATTTGCCGGGGGTCTGCCCCCGTACCTGACCGGCATAGCGCTGCAGTACCTCGCCCAGTAACTGCGAGTTACTCCAGCCATCCATCAAAATATGGTGACTGGTGTAGATCAGGTGATACGCATCCTCGGCGGTTCGCACCAGCACCAGCCTGAGCAAAGGTGCATGACCCAGCTCAAAGCCCTGTTTGAGTTCGGCTTCAGCCAACGTATCCAGTGCGGCCGACCGCTCGACCTGAGCACGCCAGTCATACTCGGCAAATGGCAACTCCATCGGCTTGCAAACCACCTGTACAGGCTGCTCAAGGCCTTCCCATATAAAGCGGGTGCGCAGGATGTCATGAGTTTCCAGTGCCGCCTGCCATGCCTGACGGAAACGTTGTACCTCAAGACCCCGTACATCAACCCGCATCTGATTGATGTAGTCACCGGCCTCTTGTTGGTACAACGTATGGAACAACATCCCCTGCTGCATCGGCGAGAGCGGATAAATGTCCTCGATATCGCGAGCAGAAATCGGCAGTGCATCCAGTTGTACCTGGCTCAGTTGTACCAGCGGGAAGTCCGATGGCGTTACTCCGGCCGTTGTCTCGGCACTGCAGTGCTCAATCAGCTGTTTCAGTTCCATTGCGTATTCATCGGCCAGACGCTGGATGGTCGCGTGAGCAAACATGTCCCGGCTGAAGCTCCAGTTCAGGTTCAACTCACCGCCATAGACATGGCCGTTGATCGATAACCAGTTGCCCAAGGGTGCTTCCAGACTTTGTGGGTCGCCACTGGCCTCTCCTGCCGGAGTCAGAAAAGCCGAGTCCTGCTCAATGTTTTCATCATTGAAGCTGCCATCGAACTGCCCCAGATAATTGAAAGTGATCCTTGGCTGCGGCAGCTCAGCCAACGCCCGACGGGAGGCTTCGCTGCCCAGATAACGCAGCGCGCCAAAGCCGATCCCTTTCTCAGGTATGGCACGCAGTTGTTCCTTGATCTGTTTGATCGAGTCAACCAGAGCGGCCTGTGGCGTCAACTTTACCGGGAACATGCTGGTGAACCAGCCCACGGTGCGGGTCAGATCGATTGTCTCGAACAGGTCTTCACGACCATGGCCTTCCAGCTGTATCAGTACATCCACCCGCTCGGTCCAGCGAGCAATCACCCGGGCTAGCGCTGTCAGTAACAGGTCGTTGATCTGCGTACGGTAAGCCACCGGCGCGTCCTGCAGCAGTTTGCGGGTATAATCCTGATCCAGACGGGTCGTAGCATGGGTACCTGCTGTACCTTGCAGGCTGCCGCCCGGGTAATCACATGGCAGCTCGGCCGAGACACCCTGCAATTGACTTGTCCAGTAAGCCTGCTCCTGTTGCAGGACCTCACTCGACGCATAGGCTTGCAACTGTTCTGCCCAGGCCTGAGTTGAGCTGGTCTTGGCCGACAGTCTGACAGGCTGGTTGTTTTTCACCTGGGTGTAAGCGCTCTGCAGGTCCTCCAGCAGAATCCTCCACGATACCCCGTCCACCGCCAGGTGATGGATCGCCAGCAGCAGTCTTTGACTACCGTCAGGAAGGCTCGCCAGAACCGCCCGTATCAGTGGTCCATCCTGAAGGTTCAGGCTGCGCTGGGCTTCGTTGCACAGCTGTTCCAGTGCATCGGCACTTTGCAGCGACTTCTGCCACAACACCGATTTCTGCTGATCGTCCACCGAACGATACTGTGCCTTCCACTGACCATCCGCCTGCTCGGTAAAGCCCAGGCGTAATGCATCGTGATGAACGATCAGCGCATGAAGGGCTTGCTCAAGCTGCGTACCGTCCAGGGGCTGACCCGGTTTGAGCAGCAGCGACTGGTTCCAGTGATGACGCTGTTCAATGGCCTCTTCGAAGAAATACTGATGTATGGGCAAAAGGAGAGCTTCGCCAGTCACCGGACGCTGGTCGATCTGTAAACTGCCCTCTTCACCCTGACGAGCCACCGACGCCAAGCCTTGCACCGTCTGATGCTGAAACAGTTCCTTGGGGGTGAAACGAATGCCGGCCTGCCGCGCGCGACTGACTACCTGAATCGAAATGATCGAGTCGCCGCCCAGCTCGAAGAAATTATCGGTCAGGCCTACCCGCTCCAGCTTGAGCACATCCTGCCAGATCGCGGCGATCTGCTGCTCCAGGTCACTTTGAGGGGCTACATATTCTTGCTGTAACAGGTTGGCATCAGGTTTGG
>NZ_JAMYDZ010000037.1:0-48268 GCF_024129905.1 Pseudomonas sp. 21LCFQ010
GCTCAGGCGCGGCATCGAGCCGCCCCCGAGTCGCTTCGGTGGGTTCCTGCTGCTGGCGCCATGACCTCTGCGCTCACTTCACAGGCTAACCGGGCGTGTCCCGCCCTTAGTACATTGATCGCGCCAACCACATCGGCGTTGCCTTCAAAACCACATCCCACGCACCTGAACAGCGCTTGCGTCTGGCGGTTGGCCGCCGACACATGGCCGCAACAGGGGCACCTGCGGCTGGTATTTGGCGGCGGCACGGCAATCAGCCAGCCGCCGCGCCACGCCAACTTGTAGTCCAGTTGGCGGCGGAACTCGAACCAGCCCTGATCGAGGATGGCCCTGTTCAGGCCAGATTTGGCCCGAACGTTTCTTCCCGGTGCCTCGGCCGTGCCTGCCGCCGACCTGGACATATTCCGTACCTGCAAGTCCTCGATACACACCATCGCGTGGTTTTGGCTGATCGTGGTGGAGCACTTGTGCAGATAGTCGCGGCGGGCATTGCCGATGCGCGAGTGAATGTGCTGGACGCGGGCTTTCGCTTTCTTCCAGTTGCGGCTGAATCTGACCTTACGGCTCATCGCCTGCTGCGCTTTGCACAGCGCGGTTTCATGGCGTTTGAAGCTGTTCAGGGGTGCGTAGAACGAACCATCCGAAAGCGTGGCGAAGCGGGCAATGCCCATGTCGATGCCGACTGCCGCACCCTGTGCCGTGGGCTGCTCATCGATCTCGCGTTCGGTCTGGATACTCACGAACCACTTGCCACACGACTGGCTCACGGTGATGTTCTTCACAGTACCCAGCGTCTCGCGGCTGTTGCGGTAGCGCAGCCAGCCCAGCTTGGGCAGAAACAGGCGACTGTTGGTCTGGTCGAGCTTGATCTGTTTCGGGTCGGGATAGCGGAAACTATCGCGCTGCCCCTTCTTCTTGAACCGGGGAAAGTCGGCTCGCTTGGCGAAAAAGTTGGCGTAGGCCCGCTCCAGATCCTTGAGGCCCTGTTGCAATGGGTGAACAGGCGCATCGGCCAGCCATGCGGTTTGCGGGCTATTGCGCCATTCGGTCAGCAACTTGCACAGGCCCGCATAGCCGAGCTTGTTCTCGCCTTGCTCGTGGCGCTCCTTCTGCAATGCCAGCGCCTTGTTGAAGACGAAGCGACAGGAGCCGGCAAAGCGGCGCATTTGCCGCTCCTGCTGGCCGTCTGGCATGAGTTCGTACTTGAAGGCTTGAAGTCGTTGCATGCTGCTCTTGAGCCATGAGCAATGAAGACGCCATTAGGCGCGGACGGCACGGTGTTTTCAAGCTGCATGACCATGGGGTCTTTGTAACGAAATACCGCCGTATAAGGGCATCTGTGTCGCCATGTTACTTCGCATCATCCTGTGGCGGTGCGTCCATCGAGCAGCAGCAGACACCCCACGGTAACCAAGGACGGCTACGCCGTCCGCGCTATCCTTCCCCGCCCTGAACGGCGGGGCTTGTCGCGCCCCGATGGTCAGGCCATCATGCCTGGCGAGCCGGCTCCCGGGTATGCGCCCCACCGACGCCCGGCTCGTCAGCCCCACTGGCTTCGACGCCGCCATCACCCGGCTCTTTTTCGCCGCTGTCCTTGCCTTCCTGAGACATATGCTCGATCACCGCATTCATTTCCGCCCCCAGCAATAGCACGGCGGCCGAGATGTAGAAGTACAGGAGCAGGACGATGATCGCCCCGATACTGCCGTACATGGCGTTGTAATCAGCAAAGGTTTTCAGATAAAAACTGAAACCCAGCGAGGCGATGATCCATACCACCACCGCCAAGACCGAGCCTGGGGTGATAAAGCGAAACTCTTGCTTCACATCCGGCATCACGTAGTAGATCACCGCAACGGCGACCATCATCAGGATGATGATCAGTGGCCAGCGCAAGATGGTCCACACCGTGACAATGAAGTCTTCGATACCCAGGTGCGCGGCAAACCAGTTCATGACCTGCGGCCCGGTCACCATCAATGCGGCAGCGGCCAGCAGCATCATGGCGATGCCGATGGTGTAGAACACCGACAATGGCAGGCGCTTCCAGATTGGCCGGCCTTCAATCACGTCATAGGCGGCGTTCATGGCGCTCATCATCAAGCGCACACCCGCTGACGCGGTCCACAGCGCGATGACGATACCCACCGACAACAACCCGCCTTTGGATTGCTGCAACTGGTCGATCACCGGGTTGACCTGCTCCAGCGCCTGGGGCGGCAATACCAGTTCCGACTGCAGGCGCAGCCAGGAGAAGAAGTCGGGCAGGTGAAGGAAACCGATCAGCGAGATCAGGAACAACAGAAAGGGGAACAGCGAAAACAAGGCCTGATAGGCGAGCGCCGAAGCGTAGGTCGACATTTCGTCGTTGATGAATTCGGTCACGGTGCGAACCAGCACCTTACCCATCGGCAAACCACGCAGGTGGGAAAAAATCATGGCGTCTCCTTTCGCGATCATACCCGGCTACCTGAGTACTGTACGTCTTCACGTCGATTCGCGGTGTAGTTATCCAGACCGGACGAGTTGTTCCGGCGCAGACATGGACTTGAAGAACGGCAAAAGGTTTCAGCAAAACGCACCGGTCACGGGCTTGGGGCTCCGTGACCGGGCTATCAGGGTCAAGCCTTGTCGACGCCTTTTTTGATCGCGTCCTTGGCCTTGCCTCTGGCTTGTTCACCACGGCCTTTGATTTCCTGGGCTTTGCCCTCGGCCTGGAGTTTGTCGTTGTTGGTTACTTTGCCAACGCCCTGTTTAACGTTCCCTACCGCTTCATTGGCCATGCCTTTGACTTTATCGCTGGTGCTGCTCATGAAGATTCTCCCGGACCGCTGGTCCCGTGACTGAAGGATGTCGTTGTCAACCCGACACAATGATGGACTGGCCGCTCGGCTTGAGAGTTTCAATTATTTTATCGGCTGTTTTTCCATTCGTCGGAGCAGCGATCGGCATGAGAGAATGCGCGCCACGCTTTGTTTTCCGGAAATGCCCCCATGAAGCTCGACAAGTCTCAGGCGATTGAACGCCGCAATCAGCAATTGAGTAGCACCGTCTTGAATCGCGATAACAGCCATCTCGCGGTGCTGGACCCCAAGCGCAATATCTGGTGGTTTGATCTGCCGTTTGGCCAGATCAAGACCAGTGAGTGGATCAATCTGCTGCTGCACACACCAGAGACTGATCAACTGCTGCATTTGAAGGTGCCGAGCAACTTTCTGCGTGCCCATCGTGATGAGTTGGAGATTCGTAATGCTGGCAAGCGCAATATGAGTGTCAGTCTGGAGTTGTCGGCTGATCGTGATTCTTACCTGCAGGATCTGCGGCCCAAGGGCGGGCAGCTTGCGTTTGCGGTGTTTGTGCAGGTCTGATTTTTTGTGCGGGTTTGATTTGAGCAGGTAGGAGCGGCTTGAGCCGCGAACAAGCCTTTGGGCTGATGGAAAATCCTTTATCGCGGTGACTGGGCTGCAGGTTTCGCCCTGCCGGGCGAGTCACTTTGGTTTTGCGTGCGACTCCCGGACCAAAGTACCAAAGCCATTGCTCCTGGCTTGGGGGCCGGCGCGATGGGCATCCCTGCCCAGGGCACCTGCCCCCGGTTTCAAAATCAGCAGCATCCATGCTGATTTCTCCCCCGAATCGACGCCTACCCTCGGCCAGCGCCCAAGTCGCGATTCGCGTCGTCTGTGCCATCCCGGCTCAAAAATCAAAATCTACGGCAACGGTGCCTTTTGTGGCTACACCGCTACCGGAATGCTGAAGCGAAACACACTGCCCTGGCCTAATTCGCTTTCGGCGCTCAGTGTGCCGCCGTGGGCTTTGACGATGCCTTGGGAGATGTATAACCCAAGCCCGGTGCCGGTGGGGTTGTTGTCTTTGAGGGTCCAGTAGCGGTCGAAGATGAACGGCAGTTGCTCGGGTGCAATTCCCTCGCCGCAGTCACGTACGCAAAACAGTACGCGCTCGCCATCGGCTTGGGCGCTGACGCTGATCTGCCCCTGCATCGGGGTGAATTTGATGGCGTTGCCGATCAGGTTGGACAGCACCTGAAACAGCCGCTCGGGATCGGCATGGACCCTGAGCTGCTCGCCGGGGCTGAACACCAGGTCAATGCCCTTGTCCAGCGCCAGGGGCGCCAGCAGGGTGTAGGCCTCGTCGAAGATCTGGGTGACCTCCAGGGGCCTGGGCGCGATGGTGTAGCGCCCGGCTTCGATCTTGGAAGTGTCGAGCAAGTCTTCAAGCAACACGTTCATGCGGCTGGCGGCCTGTTGCATGGTGTCGATCGCCGACGAAATACGCCGTGAGGTATGCGGGCCATCCGAGCTGAATGACTTTTGCATCATGCCGCAAAGCATCGAAATCACGGTCATCGGGTTGCGCAGGTCATGCGACACCACAGCGACCAGGTCGTCTCTGGCGCGCACCGCCTGCTGTTCACGGCGCACCTGACGGGCCAGATCGTCTTCCAGTGCCGAGCGGCGCAGATCATTGGCGGCAAACAGGTCGCCATGACTCCAGCGCCTGGCAATGCCCGTCATCTCCACTTTCCAGATCTCGAACGAGGTGCGCGGTCGCAGGCGCAGGCCCGCTTCGGAGTCGACCATGTCCAGCGGTTTCTCAGGGTTACCACTCCATGGGATGCTTTCCTTGACCTCCTGGCGAAACCACAGCACGCCGTTGTCGATCGGCTTGGGCAGGCTCATGGCCAGAACACCGCTGGCCGACTTCTGATAAGCCTCGGCCGGCGGATAGACGCTGGACAGGTGATGGCTGGAAAATACCGGCTCGTTACGCTTCATCAACCAGGCGTGCAGCAGGCGGATCTGCTCAGGCGTGGGGCAGTTGCCAAAGCAGTGCAACTGATTGCCTTCAAGGATCGCCACCCCGCTGGCATCGACCAGTTGCATCAGTAACTCAGGCTGCGCCGCCAGGCCGTCGAACACATCGTCCTGCGCCGCCACCATGGACTCGTTGAGCAAGGCAAGGGTCTGCATCTTGGCGTCACGCTGACGATTGACCTCCAGCGCTTCCATGGCGCTGATCTGCAACGACAGCACCTGGCCCAGAGTCTGGCAGGCGATGCGCAGCTCATGGGGCACGTAAAGCGGTGTGCGATGACCACAGGTGATCAAGCCCCAGAGCTTGTCGCCCTTGAGCAGCGACACACTCATGGACGACAGCACCCCCATATTGCGCATGTATTCGCAATGAATCGGCGAGACGCTGCGCAGCGTGGCAAAACTCATGTCCAGCGGCTGGCCGGTGTCGGGGCGCAGACGCGGCAGCAGTTCAACCGCCTGGTAATCGGCATCGGGGATGATCCGCAACCAGTTGCGCCGGTACAGCTCGCGAGCCTGCTCGGGAATGTCCGAGGCCGGGAAAAACAGGCCGTTGTACAGTTCCATGTCCGGCGAGGATGCCTCGGCGATGACCTGGCCATGGCCTTGCTCCTCGAACCGGTAGACCAGCACCCGATCGTAACCGGTGAGTTTCTGGATTTCGCGCACGCTGGCTTCATACAACGCCTGCAAGGTCGGCGCCGCCTGCAGATTACGTAGCATGCGCCCCAGATTACCGGTCAGGGCCTTGTCGTTGGCAACCAGCACGTTGTTATCCTGGCATTCCAGTTCAAGTACCAGCACGCCATCGTGACGGTGCAGCAACGCTTCGAATTCCCGACCGTTGCTGGTCAATAACAGGCGCGGCGCATCGCTGAAACTCTGTGCACCGCGGGCCTGGGCAATCAATGTCGCCTGGGCCTCACCCAACAGGCAGGCCAAGGGCTGGCCCAGCACCTGCTCGGGGCGCTGACCGAGCAGCGACTCGATATTTGCGCTGACCTGCAACAACACAAGGTCCGGCTCACTCAGGGTCAGCAGCACGCCATGCGGCTGAATCGCGCCGGGGAACTGGATGGGTTCGCTGGCGCAGTTGCTCAGCAAGCGTTCAAAGACACTGCGGTCGGGATGACTCATGAAAGGATCTCTTGGCAATCAAGCCATTGCTCGAAACAGGCAAAGGTGGATTCGGCAGCCAGCGCGGCAGCCTGCAAGAATTGCGCATCGGTGGGTTGCTCGTCGAGCAGGCTCAGATAAGCCTTCCAGCGCCGCCCGGTGTCACGACCATAAACATCAAGAAACGCCGCGCCACTGTGTTCATCCAGCCCCAGGCGCGCATGCATCTCGCGGCGCAGCACTTGGCCCCCCAGGGTTGCCCCCTCCAGCACATACAGCACCCCCAGAACGCTGGCCGGGCTTTCAATGGCAGGCAGACGAGTACAGAGCGCCAGCCTGTCTGGCTGCTCGACAGCCAGGGCTTGCAGGTCACGCAGCAGCGTCGGGACTTTCAGGCGCTCGCCCAGATCCAGCCCGGCCGGCAGCCAGGCACAGCTCAGCAAGGCAGCTTCGAGCGGCTGATAGAAGCCATAATAGGCCTGAATCAGGCGCGTATAGAGCGAGAGATCAAGACGGGCTGAAAAAAACGGCATGCGTTTTTCCAGCCCGGAGTGCATCTGGCCGGTCTGCGCCCTCAGTGCAGCAAGCACCGAAGGCAAGGCCTGGCAGAGGGGAGTTGCCGACATCCGGTAAGGCTCTCTGAGAATTGGACTGCGAAACGCATCCCAGCGACATAAACCGCCACAATACAGACTCAAGCGTTTGATCGACAGGGTTTTTGTGCCGTTCGGTCGATCCCGTCACGCGCTATCTGAAGAGCCTGCGCGAGCCACTAACAGTTATGCACATCGGCAGCTCTGTCCGGATGATGAACGTCAGCCAACAGCGGCGGATTCAGCTGCCGTGCAAACCCCAATAACCGGGTGTAGGCACGCAGGCTTTTGCCGATCGCCTGCAGATAGACCGGATGGCGGGCAAAACAGGCACTTGCCAGGGTGTCGCGGCCCAAGACCTGGCAAAAGCCGGGAATCTTCAGCAAGCGCTCCATGACCTGCGCGGGCACTGGCGCATCCGGATCATGGCGGGCAGTCGCGACCGCACCACAATGGGCAATCAGGCTTTCGAGTTGCTGTTCGCCGACACTGTGTAACAGGCCGCCTCGTTTACCCGGTTCGGCTTGACAAGCCACCGGAGCCCATTGCGAGAAAGAACCGAAACCGCACACCATCAGCCGGGTGGACTCGCCCTGGCCGCGCAGCGCCGCCTGCAAAGCCTGATACAGGGCCACTTCAGCCCAGCGCTGCTCCTGGGACGATAACTCAATGCCCACCATGGCCGCCTGGGCGATAAATTCAGGGTGTTCCATCACACCGGCAGGCAGCACGCTGATCAGGTGACGGGTGCGCTCCAGGTTGACCCCCTGGATCATCGCGCGTTGCCGACCGCGGTTGATCGCTGCCAGCCCGGCCTGCACCTGAGCCACGCTGAAGCACAGGCTGGCGTTGATCGCATGCCCGCTCGCGACCAGTTCTTCTATGACCTCACAGCCCTCTTCACTTAGTGGCACGCTGACCATGATGTTGGGCATCAGGTTGGCCAGTTCCCGTGCTCGTCTGAGCATGCTCGCAACACTGTAAATTTCGCTTGGCTCAATCTCGACCACCATCCAGCCGCGGACAGCGCGGCTGGCTTTCCAGGTTTCGAACAACAGCCCGGCACCTTCATGCAAAGCGTGCTCATAAAGGGTGCGGTGGACAGGCCCGATCATGGTCACCCTCCCCCATTGTCGGGCGCGCCGTGCCCAATGCTGCGGATTGGCTTTCAGACTCTGGGTGATCGATGCCAGGTTGGTCAGCGCCCCGGCCAGCCCGACATCCGCGCACGCAAAACCCACAGGCAACAAGTTATCGACGCATTCGCGTGCACACGGGTAAGTTTTGAGCATTCGCGCCTTGAACAAAGGATAGCTGCTCGGTGAACCCGCCCACCAATAGGCAGGGCGTGTGGCGCCACGGTTTGAAAACTCCACAAGGCTATGCTGTTCCATGCATATTCTCTTTAGGTACATGGGGAAGAAAACGACGGCACTCTGCTGTGCCATACACCTAAAACTTTCGCGCCCCATAAACGGGCAGCGAACCAGGTTGATGTACTAAAAGTCAGCGGGCGAAGGACAGGCACGGCAAAAACCGGCGAGCAACGGTCACGGTCGATGTTACTGGCGCCAACGAGCATCGCGATCGGACTCGCGCACCAGCCGGTCTTTAACAGCGCATGGTCGAGCGCAGGCCGTTTTCGTACAACACCCAATCAAAGGCAGACAAACAAACTTAATCCGTCCGACATCGCGTTAGACGACACAGGCATGAATTATTATGTGAGAGAGAGAAACAGCAGCGGCCAGTGAAATTGCATGGCGTCATTCTTTCGTCAACACCGTGACTTGGCGTTGGACTCCGTCGTTCAGGGAATGCCCTGCAAGGCTCCCTGAGCGCACCATCCTGACCAGCAGTAACGCGAAGTAAGAATGTAGAAATGTTACAACACTGTCAATTAGTTTCGGGTTAAGTTATTGAAACAAGTCGCCACCCAAACGTAACTTCCGGACACTCATGACAATTTTGTTTCAACACCTCTTAATCAATGAGCCTAGTTACCCCGCTTTCGATCACACCTTAAAAAAGGCCACCCCCCTCGATTGAAGGAGATGACCTCTATTTGAGTGAGGCTTTTAAACCGAATAACTAGAACGTACCGCGTAACGTCACCTCCAGGCTGCGTGGCTCGCCCCAGTAGTATCCGGTGGCCGTGGCACCGATCTTCTTGTAGTACGCTTTGTCGAACACGTTGTTGGCGTTGACCTGTACCGAGTAGTGATCATTGAAGCGATAGCTGGCCATTGCACTGTATATCGCGTAACCGCTCTGAGTGGCCGTTGCTGCGCCACTGCGCGAATAGATATCACTCTGCGCGCGAACCCCGCCACCAATGGTCAGATCCGACCAGGCGCCTGGCAGGCGGTAGCTGGTGAACAGTTTGAGCATGCGCTTGGGGTCGGTAGAGCGCAGGACATTACCGGTGTTGCTCACTGTGTCTTTAAGAAATTCCGTGCTGGTGTAGGTGTAGCCGCCGGAAACCTGCCAGCCTGGCAGCACCTCGCCGGACACCTCAATCTCGAAGCCGTCGCTGCGGCTCTTGCCGCTGGCCGCCTGGCAATAGCCATTGGGGTACAACGGCGGACATGGGTTAGGCCCGGAGATGTCGTCCAGCGCCTTGCCAACCTGATTGATACGAAACAGCGCCAGCGAGGTGTTCAGCCGCCCCTCGTAGAACTCACCCTTGATGCCCATCTCGTAAGCTTCGCCGGTCACCGGCTCAAGCACCGACCCGGTTGCGTCAGTTGCACTCTGCGGGCTGAAAATCTCGGTGTAGCTGCCATACAGGCTGAAATTTTCATTCAGGTCGTAGATCAGCGCCGCGTAAGGCACGACCTCCTGATTCACGCTGTAGTCGCCCGTGGCGCTGGTCGACTGATCATAGTCCCACCAGTTGATCCGGGCGCCAACAATGGCGGTCAGCGGGTCGGCCAGGGAAATGCGCCAGGTCGCATGTGCGCCCTCCTGAGTGGTACGGGTCATAACCGGACGGGCGCTGATATTGATGACCGGCTCCGGCAGGAGGGTGCTCGGGTTCCAGGTGCGCACATCGACATTGGTCAGGTTGGGCATGAAGTTGGTGGCCGATGCGGTCGAGTCGTTTCTGATCCGCTCCACGCCGAGCAGCAACTCATGCTGACGCCCGAACAGACTGAACGGACCATTGAGCGTGGCGCCGAGGTGGCTCTGCTCGCTTTCACCCCCATCGCCTTCAGTGGTCTGCACATTGACCAGATACGGGTTGGTGGTGCTGGCCCTGGAAATGTAGGTCTGTTTGAAACCGTGATCATCCAGCCGGAAATGGGTGCGGGTGCCGGACAGTTTCAGGCTCCAGTCGTTGGCGAACATGTGCTCCAGCTCGACGAACGTCTGCAGATTACTGCGGTTCCAGCGGTTCCAGTTGGTCCCCAGATAGGTGCTGCGCGACAGGTCCAGGGGTTTGCCACTGAAGTCCGCCGGCAGGCCGCCCCAGGCACCGGTAGCGTCCAGTTCGGTGTACTCGATGCCGGTGGTCAGGGTGGTGCTGTCGGTAAGGTCGGCAGCCAGCACGCCATAGAGCACATTCTTGCGCTCCATCCGGGTGTCCTGAAACATGTCGCGGTCATCGTGCACAGCGATCATCCGGCCGCGAATGCCACCGCCTTCGTTCAGCGGCCCGGACACATCCAGCACGTAGCGCTGGGCATCCCAGGAGCCGGCGGTCACGCTGGCCGAACCCTGGAATTCACGGGTCGGGCGCTTGCGCACCATGTTCACCGTGCCTGACGGGTTACCCGAACCACGCAACATACCGGTGGCGCCGCGCAGCACTTCAATGTGATCAACCAGCGCTGAATCGCTTTGAATAAACGACCCGCCACCACTGCCCTGCACCACCGTGGCGCCGTCGAACTGAATCGCGTCGATCTGGTAGCCGCGCGAGTAATAGTTGACCCGCTCGCTGTCGAACAGGTCCACCACCACACCGGGGGTCTGCTCCAGCACCGCGGTCAGGCTGGTCAGGTTCTGGTCTTGCAGACGCTGGCTGGTCAGTACCGTGACCGATTGCGGGGTACGCCGCAGAGTCTGCGGCGCCTTGCCGATGCTCACCGCGCCGGTGGTGTAAGAACCGGAGTTCTCGGTCACGCTGCCCAGGCCACTACTCATAACGCTGGTGGCCCCCAGCTCGATAGCGCCATCGGCGACGCCAACAGGTCGCGGGATAAGCACGTAACTACCGTTGCCCTGTGCCACGACCTGAAAGTTGCTACCGGCCAGCAAAGTGGCGAAGCCTTGCTGCACGCTGTAAGTACCGCGCAGGCCGTTTGAAGTCTTGCCTTGCAACTGCCCGGCATCGAAAGAAATCGCCGCCCCGGCCGAAGCGGCAAAACGGCTCAGGACCTCGGTCAGGCTGCCGGCCGCAATGTCATAACTGCGCACACTGCCCTGGGTCGCGGCATCGTCGGCCACGGCATGCAGTGAGGGCATCAGGCAGGCGCTTCCCAGGCCGAACAGACAAACGCGAATGGCAGTGCTCAAGGTGGTGCGGATGGGCAAGCAAGGTTTCATGTATCCCCTCCCCCGGGGTGGGTAATGACCAATATCGAAGGGATAGCCGAACGGGATACAGATTTGATGCAAAGACGATGCATTTTTATTTACTTGGTTGGCGCAGTCATACCCGACCGTTTTCAGGCGCGGGTGACGGTGACCCACAGGGCGGTATGGCGCACTACTTTCAGACCCAGACCACTCTCCAGCGCGGCCAGCGCGACATCGGTATTGGCCAGTGGAAAGGCGCCGCTGACCTTGAGGTCCTTGAGGCCCGGATCGCAGCGCAGCCAGCCATGCCGGTAACGCGCCAGCTCCTCAAGCAATTCACCCAACGGCTGGTTGATGGCGATCAGGCTGCCGTACTCCCAGGCCGCCGTGGCGGCGCTGCTGGCCTGGACGATACCCATGCGGGCCGAATCAAAATCGATCTGCTGGCCCGCCTCCAGGGTCTGTGCCCGCAGGTCATCGGGCAACTGCACGGCAACCCGATTGCGCAGCACCGCGACCCGGCTCAACGAATCAAGAGTCCGCACCGTGAAACGCCCGTCACTGGCCTGGACCCGGCCATGGGGCGTCTGCACCCACAAGGGCCGACCCAGCGGGTCAGGCGAAACGTTGACCAGCACTTCTCCGGAGCGCAGGGTCAGCTTGCGCTGCTGCGCGTTGAAATCCACGTCCAGCGCGGTCGCGGTATTGAGCTTGAGAACGCTGCCATCAGCCAATCGCACATCACGCTGCTCGCCCACCCCGGTGCGATAGTCGGCCAACAGTTGCCCGCCCATATCGCTGCGCCAGCCCGCGACGGCGAGACCGCCAGCGGCGCCCAGCAGCAGCACGCTGCGCAGCACCTGACGCCGCGACTGCCCCCCACGCAGCACCGGCACAACCAGCTGTCCCGGCACCCGGGCAAACTGCGAGCTGACCGCCTCGACGCGCTGCCAGGCCTGGCGATGCAAGGGGTCGGCGTCGTGCCAGCGCTGCCAGGCGCGCTGCTCGCGCTCAGTGTCCTGACCGGATGCCAGGCGTGCATACCATTGCGCCGCGGCGCGGATGGCTTCGCGTTCGTTGGCTGAGGGGCTCATGAAAAATGCTGCATCTGCATCAGGCAGCAATGTTCCATGGCTTTGGCCATGTGGTTGTTGACAGTGCGTAGCGAAATGCCAAGGCGCTCGGCAATGGCGGCGTAGGTCAGGCCTTCGCACTGCGACAGCAGGAACGTTTGTTTGACCGTGCTGCCCAGGCCATCGAGCATGCGGTCGATTTCGCCCAGGGTCTCGATAATCACCGCCTGGTCTTCCAGCGACGGCTGTTCGCTTTCCGGCACGCTGGCCAGCCATTGCAGGTAGCTTTGTTCCAGCGCGCGGCGGCGAAACAGGTCGATGACCAGGCCACGGGCGACGGTGGACAGGTAATGCCGGGGTTCGCGGATCTGCAATGCGGTACGGGCTTTGAGCAGCCGCACGAAGGTGTCCTGGGCGAGGTCTGCCGCATCACTGCGGCTACCCAGGCGCATGCGCAGCCAGCCCTGTAACCAAGAGTGATGCTCGGTATACAGGTGCTGGACAGCAGCGTTGAGGGATGGAGGATCGACAGACATGGGACATTACAGGTCGGAAATGAAAGTGATTATCAGATACGACCGTAAAGATTTGCAACCTTCAGTTGTCGGATGACATGAACGGGACGGTGTGCGGGGCGCCGTAGGAGCGGCTTTAGCCGCGAATTTGCCGCGAATTGGTCTTTCGGCTGATGGAAAATCCTTTATTGCGGTGACTGGGCTGCAGATTTCGCCCTGCTGGGCGAGTCACTTTGGTTTCGCCCAAAGTAACCAAAGGCATTGCTCTTGGCTTGGGTCCGCCCTGCGGGCAGACTCCCCTCCGTCCGGCATCGATTCGGGGGCCGGCGCGATGGGCATCCCTGCCCAGCGCACCTGAAACCGACATCCATGTCGGTTTCTCCCCCGAATCGACGCCTACCCTCGGCCAGCGCCCAAGTCGCGATCCGCCTCGTCTGTGAAATCTCGGCTCAAAAATCAAAATCTACGGCAACGGCAACGGCAACGGCAGCGGTATAAAGGCTGGGTGAGCCACATAAACCCAGCCTTTATAAAAACTCAGTTCCCCGCCCCGCCCTGCTGCGCATACACGTTGACCGCCGGCTTGCGCCGTACAAATGCGATCAACAGAATCGTCCCGGTCACCGCAGCGGTCAGCAGGGTTTCGTAGCGATAGCTCGGGCTGACCAGCATGTAGCCCAGCACCAGCGTGATCAGGCCGATGACGAACCAGGTCAGCCAGGGGAACAGCCACATCTTGAACTCGATCTCGGTGCCTTCCTTGACCATGATTGCGCGCATGCGCAGTTGGGAAATGGCGATCACCAGGTACACCAGCAAGGCGATGGCGCCGGTGGTGGACAGCAGGAAGCCGAATACCTGGCCCGGAAAGGCGTAGTTGACGAAGCAGCCCACGAAGCCGGCCAGGGTCGACAGCAGCACAGCGATGGTCGGTACGCCGCTGCCGGACACCCGGCGCACCGGCTCCGGCGCTTCGCCACGGGCGGCCAGCGAGTAAAGCATCCTTGAGGCGGTATACAGCCCCGAGTTCATGCAACTGGTCACCGCCACGAACACCACGATATCGACCACCAGCTTGGCACCTGGCACGTTCAGCACTTCCAGCACGCGCTGGAACGAGCCGACCTTGACCAGTTGCGGGTCATTCCAGGCCACCAGGGAGACGATGAAGAAGATCGAGAAGAGGTAGAAAATCGCAATCCGGTAGACCACCAGGTTGGTCGCGCGGCGGATTTTTTCTTTAGGGTTGGCGGTTTCATCGGCGGCGATGGTGACGATCTCGGCGCCAAAGAACGAGAAGATGGTCACCAGCACACCACCGAGCACCGCGCCAAAGCCATTGGGCATGAAGCCGCCGCTGTTCCACAGGTGCTGCACGCCCGAGACCTCGGCCAGTGGCCAGAAGCCCAGCACGGCGGCCGAACATACAGCGATGAACGCGAGGATCGCCACGACCTTGACCAGCGCGAACCAGTATTCGAACTCGCCGAAGTTTTTCACGCTGATCAGGTTGGTGGCCGACAGCACGATCATGATCAAAAAGGCAAACGCCCAGGAGGGTATCGACGGCATCCAGGCGTGCAGGATGTCAGCGCCGGCAATCGCTTCCACCGGAATGATCAGCACCCAGAACCACCAGTACAGCCAGCCGATGGTAAAGCCCGCCCGTGGGCCGATGGCGCGGGCGGCGTAGGTCGAGAATGAACCGCTGTCCGGGTTGGCGATGGCCATTTCGCCGAGCATACGCATCACCAGCAGCACCAGAGTGCCGGCGATCAGGTAAGAAATCAGGATCGCGGGACCGGCCTTGGCGATGGCGTTGGAGGAGCCGATAAACAGTCCCGCGCCGATGATCCCGGCGATGGAAATCATTGATACCTGACGTGAAGTCAGGCCGTGCTTGAGTGAGCGGTGCTCGTTTTTCTTATCTGTAGCCATGGGTGTCCCTCAAGGTCAACGCCATCTTGCGGGCAGCACGAGGCCGCGCCTCAAAACGACGTTATGGAGATTTATTGTTGTATGGCCGGGTTGTGAGTGCCCAAAACCAGCCTTTGAAAAACGTTGGCGAGGCAGCCAGTGCAATACCGACGGCGGCCCCACAAAAACGAGCGAGCAAGCGGAGTTGACTAGTGGTCAATGAGCATTGTGAGCCCGTTTTTAACGTAGCAATGGCAACGCAGGTCGTTTTTCAATCGCTCAGAGCACTACACGCAAGCATTGCCCTGCGTGATACAGGGTAAAACCAGCCTCGTAACCCAGACTGCGCAGGCCATTACCGGTCGCAGGCGCACTGGTGGAAAACGACACCGGCAAGGCCTTGGCATCGTTGCCACTGAGCAGGTAATCGGCGAAGCATTTGCCCACCAGCGTGCCGGTGGTCACGCCCCGGCCGTTGAAGCCGGTCGCGGCCAGCAACCCCGGTGCCGGTTCCAGCAGGCGCAGCAGATGGTCAGGGGTGAAGCCGATCCGGCCGGTCCAGGTGCATTCCCACTCGACCTTGTTGCCCAGTTGCGGGAAATAGTGCTGCTGGATCCGGTCGGCCCACTGGCGGATGAACCACAGCGGGTAGTGACCGGCATTGCCCAGGCTGCCCAGGATCAGACGTCCGTGTGCATCGCGGCGAATGCTGCTCAGCACGGTTCGGGTGTCCCAGGAGCCCTGACCGCCCTTGAGGATTTCGGCTTGTTCGGCGCCTGACAGCGGCACCGACGCCACTTGATAGTAGTAGCCGGCAAAGATGTGATCCTTGACCTCGGTCCACTGCCCCTCGGTGTAGGCGTTGGAGGCGATAATCACCTGCTCGGCGCGCACGCTGCCCCGCTCGGTGGTCACCTGCCAGCCATCGGCAGTACGCTTGAGGCCGGTCACCGGCGACTCGCCGTACAGCTCGCCGCCGTTGTTGACCACATTGACTGCCATGCCCGAGGCATAAGCCATGGGGTTGACCGTACCGGCACGGTGGTCAAGCACGGCGCCGGCGACCTTGTCAGTACCGCAGGCGTCTGCACAGGCC
The DNA here is from genome assembly GCF_024129905.1 of Pseudomonas sp. 21LCFQ010. NCBI lineage: Bacteria > Pseudomonadati > Pseudomonadota > Gammaproteobacteria > Pseudomonadales > Pseudomonadaceae > Pseudomonas > Pseudomonas sp. 21LCFQ010. The sequence goes on from NZ_JAMYDZ010000037.1 coordinate 15,667, forward strand.
TTGCCGGTCAGCAGTTCAACCGGCGCGCCACGCCGCTGCCACTGCTCGACCCGGCTGCGCAGGTCCGCCAGGCCCTTGGCGTTGTGCGCCATGTGCAGGGTGCCGGTGCGGGTGTCCTGGCAATCGATGCCGTACTTGTCGATGGTCGCGAACACCAGAGCCGGGGCTGCGCCCAACGCGGTGTTCAGCCGGGTCGCCTCGGCAGTACCGAGGACCTTTTCCAGTTCATCGGGAGCGACCCAGGTGCCGGCATTGACCAGACCGACATTGCGCCCGGAACCACCATGGCCGACCTGATGGGCCTCGACGATCACCACCGATTTGCCGCCTTCAAGCAATTGCAGGGCAGCGGACAGACCGGTAAAACCGGCACCGATGATGCACACCTGGGCACTGCGCTCGCCAATCAATGGCGGATGAATCGGGCGCTGTGGGGTGAGTTGTTCCCAGAGACACCCTTGTTGTAATTGCGCCATTCAAGAACTCCAGAACGATGGCTGGAAAAAGCACGAATCAGGTGATCGATTTCGTGGCTGGAACAAATTGTCGCCCGGCCGCGCCTGCGGGCCCGGCGAGATACTGTAGGAGCGAGCTCGCTCGCGAAGAGGCCGGTACAGTCACAGCACAGGGTGTGGTTTTACCGGCCCTTTCGCGACCAAGGTCGCTCCTGCAAGGCAGGAGCGGCGTTAGCCGCGAACAGCCAACACCTGTCAATCAAACACGATGCCCTGGGCCAGCGGCAGTTCGCGGGAGTAGTTGACGGTGTTGGTCTGGCGGCGCATGTAGCCTTTCCAGGCATCAGAGCCGGACTCGCGGCCGCCACCGGTTTCTTTCTCGCCACCGAACGCGCCGCCGATTTCTGCACCGCTGGTGCCGATGTTGACGTTGGCAATGCCGCAGTCGCTGCCGGCCGCGCTCTGGAAGGCTTCGGCTTCACGAATGTCGGTGGTGAAGATGCACGACGACAGGCCTTGCGGCACTTCGTTGTTCAGGCGCAGCGCTTCTTCGAACTCGTCATAGGCCAGCACATAGAGGATCGGTGCGAAAGTCTCGTGGCGCACCACATCGCTTTGCCCAGGCATTTCAGCGATGGCCGGAGTGACGTAGTAGCCATTCGGGAATTGCTCGGCCAGTTGCCGCTCGCCGCCGAACACCTGGCCGCCTTCGTCGCGGGCCTTGGTCAGCGCGTCCTGCATGGCGGTAAAAGCCTGTTTGTCGATCAGCGGGCCGATCAGGTTGCCTTCACGCGGGTCACCGATCCGGACTTTGCCGTAGGCAGCTTTGACCCGAGCCACCACCTCGTCCTTGATCGAGCGATGCACGATCAGGCGGCGCAGCGTGGTGCAACGCTGGCCGGCGGTGCCGACGGCGCTGAACAGGATGCCGCGCACGGCCAGGTCCAGGTCGGCACTCGGCGCCAGGATCATCGCGTTGTTGCCACCCAGCTCAAGAATGCTGCGCCCAAAACGTGCCGCGACACGCGGGCCGACTTCACGGCCCATGCGGGTGCTGCCGGTGGCGCTGACCAGTGGTACGCGCGGGTCATCGACCAGTACTTCGCCGGCCTCACGGTCACCAATGATCAACTGCGCCAGGCCTTCAGGGGCGTCGCTGCCGAAGATCTTCAGGGCTTTGTCGAACAGCGCCTGGGAAGCCAGGGCGGTCAACGGGGTTTTCTCGGACGGTTTCCACAGCACGGCGTTACCGGCTACCAGCGCCAGGGCGGTGTTCCAGGCCCAGACCGCGACCGGGAAGTTGAAGGCGCTGATCACCCCCACCACACCCAGCGGGTGCCAGGTTTCACGCATGTGGTGACCAGGGCGCTCGGAGGCGATGGTCAGGCCGTACAGTTGACGCGACAGGCCGACGGCAAAATCGCAGATGTCGATCATTTCCTGCACTTCACCCAGACCTTCCTGAGTGATCTTGCCAGCCTCGATCGATACCAGCTCACCCAGTGCAGCTTTGTGCTCACGCAGCACTTCACCAAAAATACGCACCAGCTCGCCACGGCGCGGGGCCGGGACGCTGCGCCATTTGAGGAAGGCTTGATGGGCGCTCTGCACACGGGCAGCGACCTGTTCCTTGCTCTCCAGGGTGACGGCGCCGATCTGGCTGCCATCGATGGGGGTGTAGACGGCATGGTTGCCGCCCGTATAAGCACTCTTGTCTACGCCCAGGCTTTCCAACAGTTTGGCAACCACTTTTATTCTCCTGCGTCTATACGGGTTCAAAACATTGATGCCGGTCAGTATTGACCTGCATCGGCCAGCCCCACAAACGACGATTTAGAAAAACATGATTCCGTTTTGGAATGTATCAAGCGCATCAGTGTGCAGGCTCGACGACGTTCCAATAGCAGCATAGGCTCTGTAGTTTTTTTCTCGACCTCTATCGATCCTGGCAGGAATCTCACGATGTCCAAGCGACTGATGCCTTCGACCACCGCCCTGCAATGCTTTGAGGCCGCCGCCCGGCATCTGAGCTTTACCCGCGCCGCTCAGGAGCTGCACCTGACCCAGAGCGCGGTCAGCAAACAGGTCGCGCAACTTGAAGAAATGCTCTGCCATCCGTTGTTCCAGCGCATCCGCCGTCGCCTGCACCTGACCCCGGCCGGCGAGTTGTACATGACCGAGGTAAACAAGATCCTCACCCAGGTCGACATTTCCAGCCGCTACATCCTCACCTATGGCGGTGAAACCGAAGTCTTGAAAATCGCCACCCAGCCGACCTTCGGCGATCGCTGGCTGGTGCCCAACCTCAAGGGTTTCAGCGCCATGAATCCAGGTATTCACCTGGACATCCGCAGCGAGCTGGAGCCCTTCGATCTGGTCCGGGCCAAAGCCGATGTGGCGTTCTTCTTCGGCCAGGGCACCTGGCCGGGCGCCACCTGCATCGAGTTGTTCAAGGAACAGGTGGTGCCGGTCTGCGCCCCGGAAATCATGGCCCGGCATGTATTCGAGAACGCCGAGGCGCTGAGCGGGCATATCCTGCTGCAATGCACCTCGCGCCCCGAAGCCTGGCATGAGTGGTTTCTGGAGCAGGACCTGCACTCGCACAACAGCTACCATGGACCGCGCTTCGACACCTTCTATATGTGCATCCGCGCCGCCCAGGCCGGCTGCGGCATTGCCTTGGTGCCACGGTATCTGGTCAACGAAGAACTGGCCGAGGGCAAGCTGGTGATTCCGTGGAATCATCCATTGCAAAGCGACGGCTCGCATTTTCTTGCGCACGCCGAACATGCCGCACAAGTCCCCAAGGTCAAAGCGTTTGTGGAATGGATCAAGGGTCGGCTGAGCCAGACCAACGCCTGATTCCTGCTACCCGGCACAAAGCAACATCCAGAATTAATGGAATGACACGGCGATTTTATTTCGTTTGCGGGGGGCCCCGGTTGTTCGTTTAGATAGTGCAAAACGTCCACCCCTCAGGATGCCCCCATGCCTCTGCCGACCGGCCCGTGTGCCTTTGCTTCGCAACCTTTGCCCTGCCGTGTAGCGGGGTGCCGTTCATGAGCCGCGAGAACATCAGCCAGTCGATCTCGGCGGTGCATCCGATCACCCTGTCCCACGGCCGTAACGCTGAAGTCTGGGACACTGCGGGCAAACGCTACATCGACTTCATGGGCGGCATCGGCGTACTCAACCTGGGGCACTGCAACCCGGCGGTGGTCAGGGCCATCCAGGCCCAGGCCGAAAAGCTCACCCACTATGCCTTCAACGCCGTGCCCCATGACCCGTATATCCAGTTCATGGACCGCCTGGAAGCCTTCATGCCGGTCAGCTACCCACTCAGTGGCATGCTCACCAACAGCGGTGCGGAAGCGGCGGAAAATGCCCTGAAGATCGTCCGGGGCGCGACCGGTCGTACTGCGGTGATCGCTTTCGATGGCGGCTTTCACGGTCGGACTCTGGCAACCCTGAACCTCAACGGCAAGGTCGCGCCTTACAAGCAACGCATCGGCGTGCTGCCGGGCCCGGTGTTTCATGTGCCCTACCCGAGCAAGGACACCGGGGTGACCACCGAGCAAGCGCTCAAGGCCATCGAGCGGCTGTTCAGCGTCGAGATCGACGTTAACGAGGTTGGCTGTTTCATCGTCGAGCCGGTACAGGGCGAAGGCGGCTTCCTGGCGCTTGAGCCGGAGTTCGCCGTGGCGCTGCGCGCGCTGTGCGACCAGCACGGCATTGTGTTGATCGCCGACGAAATCCAGTCCGGTTTTGGGCGCACCGGCCAACGCTTCGGTTTTACCCGGCTGGGCATCGAGCCGGATCTGATCTTGCTGGGTAAAAGCATCGCTGGCGGCATTCCGCTGGGCGCAGTAGTCGGTCGCAAGACCCTGCTCGACACCCTGCCTAAAGGCGGCTTGGGCGGCACCTATTCGGGCAACCCGATCGGCTGTGCGGCAGGCATCGCTTCGCTGGCGCAGATGAGCGATGACAATCTCGCCCACTGGGGTCAGCGTCAGGAAAAGGCCATCGTCAACCGTTACCGGCACTGGCAGGAAACCCGCCTGTCGCCCTATCTGGGGCGTCTGACCGGAGTGGGCTGCATGCGCGGCATCGAGCTGATGACCCCGCAAGGCAACCCGGCCACAGGGCAACTGGCGCAACTGCTGGGCAGCGCCCGGGATGCCGGCCTGCTGCTGATGCCCAGCGGCAAGTCGCGGCACATCATCCGCCTGCTGCCACCACTGACCACCGAGCCCGAGATTCTTGAACAGGGCCTGGATATTTTCGAGCGCTGCCTGGCCGCGCTGGACTGAAAAGACACCGTTGATTGACTGGAAATTGTTCGGAGAACCGATCCAGATGAGCACTGCAAGCTTCGCCAATCGCGACCAGATTCGCGCCGGCTTTTCCCGCGCCATGTCCCACATGTATCAGCAAGAAGTCCCGCTGTACGGCACCTTGATGGAACTGGTCGCCGAAACCAACGAGGGCGTGTTCAAGCACAGCCCGCAGGTGCTCGACAGCCTGAACAAAACCGGCGAGATCGAACGCCTGGACATGGAACGTCATGGCGCGATTCGCGTCGGTACACCACTGGAACTGGCCACCCTGGCACGACTGTTTGCGGTGATGGGCATGCAGCCGGTGGGTTACTACGACCTGACTCCGGCCGGCGTGCCGGTGCACTCCACGGCGTTTCGCGCGGTCCATGAAGACTCGCTGCAGGTCAGCCCGTTCCGGGTGTTCACTTCGCTGCTGCGCCTGGAACTGATCGACAACGCCGCGCTGCGCGCCTTCGCCGAACAAGTACTGGCCAAGCGCTCGATCTTCACCCCACGGGTGCTGGAGCTGATTGAGCAAAGCGAGCGTGATGGCGGACTCAACCAGGCCGACGCCGACGAGTTCGTCGAACAGGCGCTGGAGACCTTCCGCTGGCACAACACCGCCACGGTGTCACTGGCCGAGTACCAGCAACTGCTGGCCCAGCACCGGTTGATTGCCGATGTGGTGGCCTTCCGTGGCCCGCACATCAACCACCTGACCCCGCGCACGCTGGACATTGATACGGTGCAAAGCAACATGCCGCTGCGCGGCATTACCCCCAAGGCGGTGGTCGAAGGCCCGCCACGGCGCCAGCATCCGATCCTGCTGCGCCAGACCAGCTTCAAGGCGCTGCAAGAGCCGATCACCTTTGTCGGCCAGGGCGCCAATGAATCGGGCAGCCACTCGGCGCGCTTTGGCGAGATCGAACAACGTGGCGCAGCGTTGACCCCCAAAGGCCGGGCCTTGTATGACCAATTGCTCAACACGGCCCGCGAGCAGTTGGGGGAATTTCCCAACGAAGCCAACGCGGTACGTTACGCCGAACTGCTGGAAGCGGTATTCAAGGACTTCCCGGACGACCTGCAGGCAATGCGTCAGCAGGGCCTGGCCTACTTCCGTTACTTGCCGACCGATAAAGGCATCGCCGCGCGCAGCAGCGAGCTGCCGCTCAAGGATCTGGAAGCCCTGATCGAGGCGGGCCACATCGACTTCGAGCCGCTGGTTTATGAAGACTTCCTGCCGGTCAGCGCTGCCGGGATCTTCCAGTCCAACCTCGGTGACGATGCGCAGTCGCACTACAACGCCAGCGCCAATCAGCAGCAGTTCCAGCACGACCTGGGCCGCGAAACCATCAACGAGTTGCAACTGTACGCCGACACCCAGCGCCGCTCGTTGCTGGAGTGCTCAACCCAACTGCGCGTGCCGCCGTTAGTTTGAGGTCATTGATAGCAAAGTGATCAGTTAGACCGGCGCCGCACTCCCCGTAGGAGCAGCTTTAGCTGCGAAGGCTTCGCAGCTAAAGCGGATCGCCGCCCGGCCGCTCCTACGGGGTCCATTCCAGATCAGTGGAAACTAATTGCGACTGCGGGCAAAGCGCAGCGCCAGCCACGACCCGAGGCCGCAAGCGCCCATGATCAGGCACATCGGCAAGGGGCTGGCGTCATACAGCAGGCCGACCAGGGCACTGCTGAGCATCCCCAGACCGAACTGGCCTGACACGGCCAACCCCGCCACCGCACCGGCCTGGCGGGGAAACGCCACCAACAGGCTGGCCAGGCAATTGGCGCCCAACAGCCCGGTGACACTGACGTAGAGCACCACCCCGGCCACCACCGCTGGCAAGCCGCCCCAGCCACTGGCCCCCACCAACAGTAACAACACTGCGGCCAGCGCCGCCACGGCACTGCCCGCGTTGAGCAATGGCCCCGGCCCCAGCCGCCTGACCAGCCACGCATTGATCAGCGTGGTGACGATGATGCCGAAGATATTCAGGGCAAACAGCCAGCCGTAAGCCAGCGGCGAAACGCCGAAATAGTCGATGTACACGAATGGCGATGCTGTGATGAAGGCAAACATGCCAGCAAAGCACAGCCCCATGCACAGGCTGTAGCCGATCACCAACGGCTGCCCCGCCATGTGGGCGTAGGCACGAAGCGCCTGGCCCAGCGACTCGCCACGTTTGTGCGGCGCCAGGGTTTCGGGGATTTTCCAGGCCACCGCGATCAGGCACACAGCGGCAAAGCCGATCAGTGCCACGAACAGCGAGCGCCAGCCGGCCAGCAGCATCAGGTAACCGCCGAGCAACGGCGCCGCCAGGGTTGCCAGCATGGTCACCAGATGCATCAGTGACAGCACCCGGGCCGCCTCCTCCAGAGCAAACAGATCACGTACGATGGCCCGCGCCAGCACCGCCGCCGCCGCGCCACCCAGGGCCTGGACAAAGCGCCAGACCAGCAACTGCTCGACAGCCGACGCCAGCGCGCAACCGACACTGGCCAGCAGGTACAGCACGATACCGCCCAGCAACAGCCGCCGACGTCCGAAGCGATCCGACAGCGGGCCGTACACGAGCATGCCCAGACACAGACCGCCGAGAAACACCCCAATGGTCATCTGCACCTGCGCTTCGCTGGCCTGCAAATCATTGGCAATGGCGGGCAGGCTCGGCAGGTACATATCGATAGACAGTGGGCCGAATGCGACCAGCATGGCCAAGAGGACAATCAGACGTTGCGGGGCGGGCATCGCAAGCTCCAAAGGGTCGACAGACATCGAGTGTGCAGGCTGAAAAGCCATCGTTAACAAGTTAACCACCAACCCGGAACAATTCAATCGCTGGCAGTCACAGACAAGACCTGGACGCACTGCGTGACAATACTGAGCAGCCATTGGGCAAAGACGCAGGTTGTGGTGATGCTCGACAGCAATCAATTGGCCCGGCACTGCCTGAGTGCCTTCACTCATCAGGTCCCCGCCGCACTGGCGGCCTTCTACCGGATCGACGCCGGGCTACTGGCCTGCGACTTCCAGTTACAGGGCATGCAGGCGTCGATGCATGACGCCTACCTTGAGCACTATCGCTGGCTCGACCCTCTGCAACCGAAACTCTGCGCCGCCATCGACCAGCCGGTGATTGCCCTGCGCGACGGGCTGGCACATCAAGACCCGGGCAGCAGCCAGGAATACCGCCGGTTTCTGCACCGCCATCAGGTGGTGGATGTGGTCGAGGTCATCGCTCACCTCGGCGGCCGTCCGGCGTTGGGCGTGTCATTACTGCGCTGCCAGGGCCAGCAGCCATTCCAGCCTGATGAGTTGCACAGCCTGCTGGCCTTGCACGGGCTGATGCAAATGGCTGCCGCCGGCTTGCAGGCAGCGCCGCCAACAGACCGTCTGCAAACGCTGACCGCTCGTGAACGGCAAATCGCCCTGTTGTTGCAAGACGGCGCCAGCAACAAACAACTGGCCCGCCAGCTCGATCTGGGCCTGCCGACGGTCAAGACCCACCTGATCAACCTGTTTCGCAAGGTCGGGGTCAGCAGCCGGACCGAGCTGGTCAGCCGGCTGTTTCTATAGCCGGCTCAACCATCTGGTTGATACCGCTCAGGCGCGCCGCGTCGCACCATCGTGCTCATCACTCACAACACGAGCACACCCCGATGAGCACGCAGTCCGACTGGATCACCGTAGGCGCCCTGGCCGACGGTTTTGCCCCCGAGTCTTTCATTTTGCCGAACCTGGCCGACCTGGCAGAGCGGCGCTTCGAGCTGAACTTTGCCAATGGCTGGCAGATCAGCCATCGCTTCGATGCCCAACAGGTGCACTGGCAGGCCGCCGATGGCCACAGCAGCGGCAGCGCAGCCTATCGCGCCACGTCACTGCGTGCCGGCATTTATCTGGTGGATTTCGTCAAACACGAAGCCGGCCAGGCCTGGTCGATCAGCCTGGTGCTCGACACGCTCAACAGCGCCTTCACGGCCGTCATCGGCCGCCTGCCCGACGAGGCCCAGACCCATGAAGGTCTTTATCATCGTGCCCTGGCCGGCCAGCCACTGACCGGTGTTCAGGTCGAGTTCCTGCACGGCAGCCTGGACCAGCCCTGGCAAGACGGCGCCTGCCCGCATGCGCCAACCGAGGAACTGGTCGGCCTGCGCAACCTGTACCGCTACAGCCCCACGGAAGTCTACGAGCATGTCTATCTGAACCGCGACTACTACAGCTGGCAGTGCCTGCGCGGGGTGGAACAGGGCCTGTGCGACACCGACCGGGCCCACTACTACAAACTCGCCGAACAACTCTACCTGTTCGTCTGGCGCGAGAAGATCGTGCCGACCCTGGGCCTGATCGTCATCGATCTGCAACAGCACCGCAGCGACGGCAAGATCTTCGGCTATGCCGGTGACGGCTTCGAAGAGCTGAGCAATTTTCCGGTGGCCTCCTACTGCCGCGTATTGAATGTCACCGAGTACGACAGCGATGAGTAAGACCGTACTGATTACCGGCGCCGGCACCGGAATCGGTGAAGCCTGCGCCCGTCGCCTGGCGGTCGACGGCGCCAATCTGGTGCTGGTCGGCCGGCGCCGCGAGCCACTGGAGCGGGTCGCGGCCCAGACCGGCGGCCTGGTGTTGGTCGGCGACGCCGCCTGTGCCGACACCTGGGCCGAATTCATCGAGCAGGTTCGCGAGCGCTTTGGCGGCCTTGATGCCCTGCTCACCTGCGCAGGCGGGCATGGCCTGGGCAGCGCCACCGAAACCAGCAGCGCAGACTGGCAGGCGGCGCTGCGCAGCAATCTGGACAGCGCCTTTTTCAGCGCCCAGGCCTGCCTGCCGCTGCTGATCGAGCGGCGCGGCAGCATCGTACTGCTGGGCTCCATCGCCTCCCTGGCCGCAGGCCCACAAGTGTGCGGCTACACCACCGCCAAACACGCGCTGCTGGGCCTGAACCGCTCACTGGCAAAGGACTACGGTCCGCTGGGTGTACGGGTCAACTGCGTGTGCCCCGGCTGGGTGCGCACGCCCATGGCCGATGCCGAGATGCAGCCACTGATGGCGCATTACGCAGAAGACCTGGACGCCGCTTATGCACGGGTCACCGCCGCGGTGCCGTTGCGCAGGCCCGCGCTGCCCGACGAAATCGCCAACCTGTGCCGGTTTCTGATCAGCACTGAGGCCAGCATCGTCACTGGCGCTACCTTGGTCGCCGATGGCGGATCGAGCATTGTCGACGTGCCCACTCTGGCCTTTGAACAACTGGAAGGTGCCTGATGCTGGATTTCAACGGACAAACCGTACTGGTGACCGGCGGCGCCCAAGGCATTGGCCGGGGTATCGTCGAGGCATTCAGCGAGCGTGGTGCCAGGGTGCTGATCGCCGACCTGAACCTGCCTGAAGCCCAAGCCTTGGCCAGCGAGCTGAGTCGGCTCAATCGGGATGTGCAGGCGGTGGGCATCGATCTGGCCGACCGAGACGCGATCAATGCCATGATCGGCGACCTGTCGCGCCTCGATGTACTGGTGCACAACGCCGGTTACTTTCCACTGACGCCGCTGGAACAGATCACCCCGGCCATTTTGCAACGGACTCTGGACGTCAACCTGGCAGCGCTGTTCTGGCTGACCCAGGCCGCCTTGCCGCTGTTCAGGCAGCAAGGTCGCGGCAACCTGCTGGTGACGTCTTCGGTGACCGGCCCGCGGGTGGCGTTTCCGGGCCTGAGTCACTACGCCGCCAGCAAGGCCGGGGTCAACGGCTTCATCCGCAGCGCCGCGCTGGAACTGGCGCCGCTGGGGGTGCGGGTCAATGGCGTGGAACCGGGCATGATCGCCACCCCGGCGATGGGCAACCTGGGCGATCCTGGCCTCAGCCAGCGCATCGCCCAAGGCGTGCCGCTGGGCCGTCTCGGGCAACCGGCGGACATCGCCGGGGCGATGCTCTACCTGGCTTCGGAGCTGGCAGCCTATGTCACCGGCCAGACGATCATTGTCGACGGCGGTGCCACCCTGCCGGAGACCCTCGCCTCACTCACTTGAGGCTGGCAGTGCCGAACAAGTCCGGCGGCACACAAAGGCAAGACGACATGCGGCGACCGGGCGTTTAATGAAGCGACTGACAAGAATCATGAGCCGGTCGCCACCATGATCAATATCGAAACGCCCACGTACTACTCAGCAACCAAAAAGTACAATTTGAGTTTTGCGACCCTGGAGGAGGACATAGACGCCGATGTCGTGGTCATCGGCGGCGGCTTCTCCGGGATCAACACCGCGCTGGAGTTGGCCGAGAAAGGCATCACCAACATCGTGGTGCTCGAAGCCCGCTACCTGGGTTTCGGCGGCACCGGGCGCAACGGTGGGCAGATCATGGCCGGCATCGGCCACGACCTGGAGAAGATCCGCAACAGCGTCGGAGAAAGCGGCATCCGCGAGATCTTCGAGATCAGCGAGCTGGGCGCCGGCATCATCAAAGAGCGTATCGCCCGCTATAACATCGACGCCGACTTCAGCCATGGCTATGGCTACATGGGCTTCAACAAACGTCAGGAACAGACCCTGCGCAACTGGGAGCGCGACTTCAAGTCGATCAACAGCAAAGACGAGATTCGCTTTCTGGCAGGCTCCGAAGTCAAACAGATCATCGGCTCCGACGTTTACAGCAGTGCCCTGCTGCACATGGGCGGTGGCCATGTGCACTCGCTGAACCTGCTGCTTGGCGAGGCCAAGGCCCTGAGCGAGCTGGGCGTGCGGATCTTTGAACACAGCCCGGCGCTGGAGGTGCAATACGGCGAGCGCATCACTGTGCGCACCGGCCGTGGCTCGGTCAAGGCCAGCAAACTGCTCTGGGCTTGCGACAGTTTCCTCAACAAGCTCGAACCGCAGTTGCACTGCAAGACCATCAATACGTACGCATTCCAGATGGTGACCGAGCCGCTGCCGGAAGAACTGATCCAGCGCATCAGCCCGATTCGGGGTGCCTACAGCGATATCCGGCCGGTGATTGATTACTACCGGGTGACCCGCGAGAACCGCTTGCTGTTCGGTTCTGCCACCCCGTTTGTCGAGCATATCCCCAATGATCTCAAAGCCTGGAACCGGCGCCTGATGCTCAAGGTGTTCCCGTACCTCAAAGACGTGAAAATCGACCTGGCCTGGGGCGGCCCGATGGCCACCGGCGCCACCTTGTTCCCGCAACTGGGCACCCTCAACGGCCGGCGCAACGTGTTCTATGTGCAGGGCTATTCAGGCTTTGGCGTCACCCCCAGCCACATCATTTGCAAGATCCTTGCTGAAGGCATGAGCGAAGGCTCGGCGCGCTATGAGCTGCTCAGTTCAGTGCGCCATCCCAACATCATCGGCAAGGACCAGATCCGCCCGCTGCTGCTCAGCGGCGGCAAGACCTTTCACCAGTTGTCCGGCTACTTCAATGGTCGCCGCTGATTTCATTCCATCCTCTAGGAGTACTGCCGCATGACCCTGACCGTAATCAACAAAGATGTTCAACTCAGCCAGCTTGATGCCTGGGGCACCGTGGCTGATCTGGGTTCGCAGATTCTCGAAGGCGAGGTCAACGCCTTCGGCAAGATGACCTTCGGCGCCCCAACCGACCCGGTCAGCAGCGCCTACTTCGGCACCACCCAAGGCAAGTTCCGTATGGTCTACCCGTTCAACGAGCACGCCACCGTGGTTACCGGCGAGCTGGTACTGACCGACGAGAGCACCGGCCAGGTCAGCCGCTACAAGGCCGGCGACAGCTGGTTCGTGACCAAGGGCACGCCGGTGCTGTGGGAAGTGCTCAGCGAAAGTTTTGTGAAGCATTACTTCGCGGTGGCTTGATACGCATCGCCGATCAAAACCCGCCCGCCGCCCGGCACAGCGCTGTCGGGCAACGGCTTGCGGGGAGTTCCCGCCCGCCCGCGTTGTCGGCCACTCGCGCAGGACAATAAACAGAATCGAATTATCCCTGCCAGAACATCACGCAAGCCTATTGCACTATCGAATCGAGATCGCTTAGGCTGGCGAAGCGATGTTATTGCGCCACATATCATAATTTCGATATGCAAAGGATGATACGACGATGCTGGATGCAACCTTTCTCTCCCTCGCCGTGACCAAACCCACTTCACGCCCCTGCCTTATCGCCCTGCGAAATCATCGTTTATAAATGTGCAACACTTGCCGGTCTCGGCGAAGTGCTCAGGCCTGAAGTGTTCGGCTTGCCGGAATCGAAACTACTCTTTTTAATCTTTTAGGTCCGGGAGTGACGGCTGTGATCTATCCTCGTGTCGATCTGTTGAAGCAAACATTGACTGATGCTTTTGTTTCTTTTATTGAGCTGGATGCTTACAGCCATACGGTTACGACATTGACAGTAGGAAAGCTGATCAATGATCCGGACTGGCTGAGCGATGTAAGAAATCGTCTGGAACTGCTCAATTATACTGCACAGGAATGGCCGACATTAAAACCTGACTTTCTGGGAGGACTATTAAAGCAGTTCATCCAGTACGCTTCGTGTGTTTCCGGCGTGGAAGACATGATGCGGCTGGCTGTCGAGAACGAGCGCACGCAGTGGGTGGCTGTGCTGAACCAGGTTGTGATGCCACAACTGAACAAAGGCTTGCGCCAGGCCATTGAGTGCGAAGATAAAATCAAAGCGTTACGCAAGGAATTCAGTGCCGCGCACCATCGCCTCGATGAGAGTATCCAGGCTGGCTGGCGCTCGCTGGGAGCACAAGAGGCCAAGTCCAATGAGCTTGCGCAAAAAATGCAAGAACTACAGGACGCCCTGATCTCCCAACAGGAAAAACTCACCGTCGGTACGCTGAGCAAGACCAGCACCCTGGTCACCAACCACGGAAAGGTCATTTACAAACTGGTGGATATTCAAACATCCAATATTGATGCAGCGACCCGAGGCATCATGATGGGGGCCGCGATAGCCAACGGGATCTCGTACGTGGGTTTGACGCTTGCAGTGCTCACGGCCAGCTACGCGGTGTACGAAAACTGGGCGCGCTCGGAGCGAATCTACAAGTTACTGCGTGACATCAGCCAGTTACAAGTCAGCCTGGATCAAACCGCGCAGGCCCTGGCGGCCACCAAGAATGTGCTGAGTCTTCTTTATCGGCTCGAACGCGAGTTTCTGAGCATTGAAAACAAACTTCCAGCCATCACTCAGCTTTGGCGTGAAGAGACCAATACGGTGCGCCAGGTCATTGAAGCACTTAATGCCGGTGCCGACCCCGACGCTCACTTGTATTTATCCAATTACCAATTGGTGGCCGCTTCCTGGAAAAAACTGGAAGCCTATGCCAGCCACTTGGCGGGATTGAAAATTGATCGTGGACAAACCGTTGTCATTGAGCCTTTGAGTCAGAACATTTCATTAACTGCAGGTTAAAGAGGGTGCTTACATGGCTACGCAATCGCTGGTGAAAAATACCCAGGCTGTATCGGGTAAGACCCAAGCCGCTTTTTTCAGTCTCAATCTGATTACCCAGGCCTGTCACGGCGTGCTCAATACGCACATCGAAACTCCGGAAAAGCACTACAACTGGTTCAATGGTCTGTCCAAGTCTCTGGATCAAGCCAAACTGAACGCTCAGGAGTGGATCGACGATCTGGCTCCCGAACTCACCGGCGGTGTGCCGCTGCAAGTCATTGACTTTGGAACCACCTTCGACTCGGTGATGGGGCTTATCGTCAAGCAGGTCGAGTCGAACCCTTCAGCGATGGGGGCCAGCGATCCAACAGTGGTGAAGATTTCGCTGCTGGTGAAAATGCTCAACGACGAAGTTCAGGAGGCTATTCACAAAGCGGATACAACCGCCGAGCGTCTGCGCGCCTGGGGTAACAAGATGCAGCGTTCGCACAATGAATTGGTATCAAGTGTCAGCAGCATTCAAAACGCGGAAACCGAGCTGCTGGGTCATGTACAAGAGTTGAATGCTGCAATCAGCGGATTGAATGCCATGATCGCAGCCGAAAATCGGCAGATCGCCTATGAAGCCGCCGGCCTTGGCGTCTCCCTGTTTGTCGGGGTCATCGCCCTGGCACTGGCGCCGATCAGTTTAGGCTGGTCCCTGACCGTCGGCGTCCCTGCCCTCATTGGGGCAGGTGCAAGCATCACCCTTTGGGCATTAACCCAGAGCAAGATCAACGATCAAATGAAAGAGATCACCAAGAAGCAGGCGCAACTTTCGGCTGATCAAAGACAAATCGTAGCTTTGCATGCTCTGTCCATGGCAACAACGCAGGCCAAAGAGCATGTCAAGACATCGCTGGACGCACTGTCCGACCTCAGGACCATCTGGAGCATTTTCGCTGGAGAGCTCAAAGGCGTCAGTGAAAAACTCGAAAAGGCAGAGCTGAGCGTCAGTGCAATTATCCAGGGGGCTTTCGCGTCCTCGGCCAGCAAGGAATGGCAAGCGGCAACCAAAATGGCTGAGCAATTAGCCATGGCCGATGTCCAGGTTGCAGTAGGCGAGATGAAAGTTGGCGGTGAAGTTGCCAACATCCAGGCAGCCTGAATCGGCAAAAGCCAGTGCCCGGTTGCTGAACATCGTTGAACAGCACCGGGCATTTCAGAACAGAACGGTGGCTCCTGGAACGAGGAGCCGCTGCTCTCGGAGCAAGCAATCATGATGTCTTCTCCAGGTCAGCAGAATCTTGTCGACGCTTATATCTCGTTCCTGGAATTTGATGGCTACGCCAGTGCGCTGACGGATCTGTCGAGGCCCCATACGCCTCATTCGTCCCCGTCGCTGCAGGCGGTGAGTGAAGTCACCAACGCGTTGATCGAAACAGCCCAGCAATGGACCTCACTCAAGGCGACCCTGGCATCGCAGATGCTTAGGCCGTTCATCACCTATTCGACGTGCGTGGCGGGGGTCGACGCCGTGCGGGCAGCGCTCGCGCACGACCCCGGGCAATGGGCCGCGGTACTTGAGCAAGTGCTGGTATCGCAGCTTGATGAGGCTTGCAGCCAGGCCGCTGAATATCAGCGTCGCACGCAACAGCTGTCACACCTCATCACCAGGCCGCTTGAGCGCCTGGCAAGTTCAATCGCCGATGCCCTGCAAACATCTCAGGCGCAACGCGAACAGGCCCATGAGCTGGCCCAGAAATATCAACAACTCGAAGACGCACTGCGCGCCAGTGGCGGGGAACCGTTCACAGGCCTTGATCCGGATCGGCACTTGATCATTGAGCGTGTCAGCATCGTTCATCGACGTGCACTGCAACACGGCGACTCATCGATTGACCGTGAGATTGCCGACACAGACTTTCTGGCAGAGCCCGTTCTTGAGCTTACATTCCCGCTTCTGGGTGCGTGGCCAGTTGAGGAGCACAAACGGGACCTGGCAGCCATAACGCAGTCCATGCAAGCCGTTCGGGAGCTTCAAAGCAGGCAGAGCATACCGGTACAAGAACTGGCGATTGCCAGCGCGGTTGTTGCTCACTTGCAAAATGCCAGGCGCTGCTTGATCCAATTGCTCGATCGCCAGCAAGCGCTTGGGCATTTCTGGAACGAGCAACGTACCACAGTAAAACAGGTTATCCAGACCTTGCAGGCTGGCATCGATGCCAGCAATCATCTTTACCTGGCGAACTTCACTGCTGTGATAAACAGCTGGTCCGCCCTGGAAGCCACGGTCAACGAGTTGATGTCGTGGAAGATCGACAGAAGCAGGGCTGTCAGGGTCGACCCTTTAAACGACGCGGTTACAGAGCACTGATGCCAGATCTCAAGCTCAACAGCGTCAAGGTCTGGCCCCAGCAAATGCCCGTGGCAGGCAGCAACGGCTCGCGACCGGGCCGGTAAAACCTGCACATCTGCTGTGGATGTCCCCTGCATTCGCCAGCAGAGCTGCCTCCCACAAGGACCGCGCCGACCTTAACTGATCGGCATTAACCCTACTAACCTTTGGCCGCCAACTGCTCGCGCTCAGGCTGCGAGTAGGCGAACTCGAAAACCCGCACCACTTCCGAGGCATGCCAGGCGGCCGCAGCGGTGCCGTCAGACGGCCCGGAAAAACGCCCCAGACGCTCGGCGCATTCGAAGAAACCAGGGCGTGGCAGGCGGCTGGCGCCCTGGCTGATGACCAGAGAACTGCGCAATGGCTGCTCGGCCTTGGCGTCCAGGGTGGCAAGGTATTCCAGCGCGGCGCTCAAGGTTTGCATCGCCGGGGTTGGCAGTTGCAGGCGTTCGAGCAAGGCACGGTAAGTGACCAGATGACGCTGACGACGGGCCTGATCAAGCTCGCTCAGCAGCTGTTCCCAGTGCTGGCGGCTGATACGCACGCTCATGAGTCACCCCGCCAACCGGCTACCCCCAGATGCCACGCCAGGCTGCGCTTGATGGCTGCGTCCGGCTCACGGGTGCCGTTTTCGATCAGCTCCAGATAGGAAGGGCTGACCCCCACCGAACGGGCCAGCCCCGCCAGTTCCAGGCCTTTGGCCTGACGCAGCGCAGCAAGCTGGTCGAAACCGGGCAATGGTTGGGGCTCCTGCGGGGTCTCGACCACCTGGCGGGCCGGTGCTTGAGCCAGCCCGGCGGCTTTCAACAGTGCCTGGTACTGGCCCCAGGGCAGTACGGCGTACTCGGGTTCGCCGTCACGTGAGATGACTTGAAGATCCATACGACCCCCTGTACTGGATAAGGACTTATTTCGAAAAACAATGATGTCGTTATCTTAACAGTGCTTTATGGGTCGTTGCCCACCTGCAAGGCCGGCAGATTCGCTTAAAGTCGGCCGATTTGCGGGATCAGATGCCTTTTTCGCGCTCCAGCAATGCTTCACTGGCAGGCAGCCGCTCGACGACTACCAGTTTCTCCACCGGCTGAGACTCACGCCAGGCACGGAACGCATCGAGTTCGTCAGTCAGGCTTTTCATGACCCAGGCCAGTACCGCAACGTCATCGAACATCCCCAGGCCCGGAATAAAGTCAGGGATCGCGTCCAACGGGCTGAGAAAGTACATCAGGCCGGCGACGATAGACAAAATGGCCTTGGGGCTTATGTCGCGGTACTCGCCACGCCAGTAGGCCAGGCACAGGGCCTGCAGCAGACGCAGATCGTCCTTGATGCGCCCCAGCCGGCTGCCCTCGCTGGAGCCTTTGCGGGCAACGGCAAACAGCAACGCCGGTAAACGCCCTGCGGCCAATAGGCGGCGGGCACCAGGCAGGAAACGGAGAAAAGTCCAGGGGGCTTTCATGATCACTCCGATACGAAAGATTTATGGCAGTCATGTTATCCACATAAATTGTGGATAACCTTGTGAACAGCCGCGCTTTTCAGGCCTGAGCGCCCCGTGCCACGGGGGCCTGACTCAAATCGGGCGTTTTTTGGCCACCTGAAAACTCCTGTTAAATCGGTGACTTGGCGCAGTGTAACGCTCGCCTGCGGGTCGCCTGATTGTCCGACAAAGCTCGCTGCCCGGCCTGATAGTGAGACTTCACACAGGATAAAGCGTTCGACCGGATACAAAAACGCCCTGCGGTGCAGGGCGTTTTTGCTGACATGCCGCAATTACTTCTTGGCAGGTGCCTCAGCCGGTGCGGCCTCTTCTTCTTCGTCAGGCAGGGCCGGCGCTGCGGCCGGGTCCTTGATGCCCATCAGTTCCAGGTCGAAGACCAGTACCGAGTTGGCCGGAATCAACGGGCTCGGGCTCTGGGCGCCGTAAGCCAGCTCAGCCGGGATGTACAGTTTGATCTTTTCGCCAACGTGCATCAGTTGCAGGCCTTCGACCCAGCCTGGAATCACACCGCTGACCGGCAGGTCGATCGGGCTGCCGCGCTCTACAGAGCTGTCGAACACTTTGCCGTCGATCAGTTTGCCTTCGTAGTGAACAGTCACCACGTCAGTTGGTTTGGGTTGAGCACCGTCGGCCTTTTTGACGACTTCGTATTGCAGGCCGGAGGCTGTGGTGGTCACGCCAGATTTCTTGGCGTTTTCTTCGAGGAATTTCTTGCCGGCTGCTGCGGCTTCTTCACTCTGCTTGGCCAGGCGCTCTTCAGCGCGTTTTTGCAGGGCAGCGAAGGCTTCGATCAGCTCTTCGTCTTTGAGTTTCTGGTCTTTCTTGCCGATGGCGTCTTCGATACCCAAGGCTACGGCCTTGGAATCGAGGTCGTCCATGCCTTCCTGTGCCAGGCTTTTGCCCATGTTCAGGCCGATGCCGTAGGAGGCTTTCTGGGCCGGGGTTTTCAGCTCGACGGTACTGGCTTGTTTGTCACAACCTGCGAGTACCAGACCAACCAGGGCAATCGCCGCTGCCAACCGATGCTGTTTCATGCTGTTTCCTTGTTCATGCGCCGAAAGGGCAAACGAGTAAAGCCGCGAGCTTATCAGGCCGCCGCGATCAATGGCTACCGGCATCAGAGGCGCAAAACCCTAATAAGTTCAGGGAGGTAGGGGCAAGCTCGGCGCCGGGTGATGACTGTTCAGGGGTTGTTCAGAACTGTCGCCGGGTTTGATGGCTGCGGTGGGGCCTGCTTTAGCCTGAATACGGGTCAGTCAGAGCGCTGGGAGCAGCTGGCCAGCGCTCCGGTTACAAACCAGGACGACGACCCATTCGCAGCAGATGCTGTGACTTTACCGGCCTCTTCGTCGGAATACCGCCCAGACCAAGGTCGCTCCTACAGTGGCAATCGGCGGCTAATTGGACAGTATGGCGCTTGATGCGCTGCATGGATTAATCCCGCAGCTGATCGGGCTGCGCGCTCTGCCCTAACGGCAGGTGCAAATGAGCGCTTGGAACTCATGAAATAAAGTTAATTATGTTGTTATTTTGAGTGAATCATAAATCCCGATTCACCACTTACACTCGGTTCCACACCTTGCCGGCCATTCGGTGGCGGCAGGCACGATTGATTATCCAGCGTGGAGTTGAGTCATGAGCACTTACAAGATTGCAGCGGTACCGGGTGATGGTATTGGCGTGGAGGTGATTGCCGCCGGGGTCGAGGTGTTGCAGGCGTTGGCAGCAAAATCCGGCTTTGAGTTGAAGTTCGGGCATTTCGACTGGAATTCGGACAATTACCTGAAGAACGGTTTTTATATTCCTGACGGCGGTCTGGACGAGCTGAAGACTTTCGATGCGATTTTCTTCGGCGCCGTGGGCGCGCTGAATGTGGCCGATCACATTTCGCTGTGGGGGCTGCGGCTGCCGATTTGTCAGGGTTTCGATCAGTACGCCAATGTACGACCAGCGCGGGTGCTGCCGGGGGTCAAAAGTCCGCTGCATAACGGTCATGAGATCGACTGGGTGGTGGTGCGCGAGAACTCCGAGGGCGAGTATTCCGGCAACGGCGGTCGGGTGCATCGCGGCTTGCCGGAAGAGGTCGCTACCGAGGTGTCGGTGTTTACCCGGGTCGGTGTCGAGCGGATTCACCGGTTTGCCTTCGAGCTGGCCCGTAGCCGCCCACGCAAGCACCTGACCCTGGTCACCAAGTCCAATGCCCAGCGTCACGGCATGGTGCTGTGGGACGAAGTGTTCTTTGAGGTGGCCAAGGACTTTCCGGATGTGCGGGTCGATAAAGAACTGGTCGATGCCGTCACCACCCGGATGGTGCTCAAGCCCGGCACCCTGGATGTGATCGTCGCCACCAATTTGCACGCTGACATTCTTTCCGATCTGGCCGCGGCGTTGTCTGGCAGCCTGGGGATTGCGCCGACGGCCAACCTCAATCCCAATCGCAGTTTCCCGTCGATGTTCGAACCGATCCACGGCTCGGCGTTCGACATCACCGGCAAGGGCGTGGCCAACCCCATCGCCACGTTCTGGACCGCCGCGATGATGCTGGAGCATCTGGGCGAGGCAGCGGCGGCCAGGACCCTGATGTCGGCCATCGAGGCGGTGACCGAGAGTGGCCTGCATACCCCGGACCTGGGCGGTACCGCCACTACCCGCCAGGTGACTGACGCGGTGCTGGCGCTGATCCAGTAGGAGCGACCTTGGTCGCGAAGAGGCCAGTAAAGACGCTACATCTGCTGTGAGTTTACCGGCCTCTTCGCGAGCAAGCTCGCTCCCACAGGGGACATAAAGCACTTAATTGAACAGTATTGCGGCTAAAGCCGCTCTACGGGACCCCGCGTTGGCTGCACCTCAGCGCCGCGCCGCATCCTGCGCCGCTTGCAGCACCCTGAGCAGGTTCTCGCCCCAGATATTGGCCAGATCCTGCTCGCTGTAGCCAGCCTGCAGCAGTCGCTCGCTGATGCGCGGCAGCAGGCTGACGTCTTCCAGCCCCTCCACTCCACCGCCACCGTCCCAGTCGGCGCCGATGCCGACGTGTTCGGGGCCGACCACTTTGAGGATGTGCAGCAGGTGGTTCATGAACACATCCAGGTCCGGCCTTGGCTGGGGGTAACGCTGCTTGACCGCAGCGATCTCGGCTTGTAGCGCCTTGACCTCATCGGGGTTCAGCGCGGCGAGGTTGTTGTAGCGGGCGTACAGCGGCGCCAAGGCCTTTTGCCGCTCCGGGTTGGGCTTTAGCGGGATCAGATAGTCGCCGTAGCTATTGACCTGCACCACCCCGCCCTTGGCCGCCAGCGCACGCAGGCGCTCATCGTCGAGGTTGCGCGGGTGCGGGCTGACCGCCTTGGCGCTGGTGTGTGAGGCGATGACCGGGGCTTTGGACAAGGCCAGGACCTGATCGAACACGGCATCGGAAGCATGCGAAACATCCAGCAAAATACCCAGCCGGTTGGCGGCGGCGACCAGCTCGCGGCCCTTGGGGCTCAGACCTTTCCATTCCGGCAGCGCAGTGGCCGAGTCGGCGATTTCGTTGGTACTGAAGTGCACCAGCCCGAGCATGCGCAAACCTTGTCGATAGTAGGTGTTCAGTAACTGCGGATCGGAGCCCAGCGGGTCGGCGTTTTCCATACTGATGAACACCACCCGTTTGCCCTCGGCGGCGATGCGCCGCGCATCGGCGGCAGTCAGTGCCAGCTCGAAGCGCTCCGGCGCACGGCTGATCAAGTCCTTGATCCGCGCCAGCACCGACAGGCCGTAGTTGCTGGCGTAGGCCCGCCCGGCTTCGGTACGCGGTCCGGGCGGGGTATAGATGACCCAGAAACCGCCATCCAGGCCGCCGTCGATCATGCGTGGCAAATCGACCTGACTGCCGTCGTCCTTGTAGCTGTGGCGCTCCAGGATGTCCCAGCCAGGGCGCAGGAAATTCAGCGGCGTATCCAGATGGCTGTCGAGCACCAGCAAGCGCTGATGCAGGGCCAGGGTCGAGGCACGGACCTGCTCGTCGGCCTGCGGGTTCAGGCTGAACAGGGTCAGTGCGAGACCCGATAAAGCGGCAGCAAATCTGTTCATGGTTCAGAACTCCGCGCTCAGGGTGGTCTGGAAGGTGCGCGGCGAGCCGGGACGGTAGGAAGCCGGCCCGGTGGTACTGGTCAGGATGTAGCCCAGGTAATCCTTGTCGAACAGGTTGTCGACGTTGAAGCGCAGCTTGACGCCCTTGAGCGGGCCGTAATGCAGGTCGTCGCGGCCCAGGTCCAGATAAGCGTTGTACAGGGTGTAACCGGGCACCGATTCGCTGTTGGTAAAGTTGCTGTAGCGCGAGCCGATGTGCCGGGCGGTGAGATTCAATACCGCCCAAGGGGTGATTTCGTAGGTGACACCGGCCTGCGCCAGCCAGCGCGGGCTATCGGGCACCTCGTTGTCTTTCAGCGCCAGGCCGGCAGCGTCATCCTTGAAACGCGCCACGTTGTAGCTGACGCTGCCGTTGAGCACCACCTTGTTGGCGAGGACCGGCGGTTTCCACTGGCCGCTCAGCTCGGTGCCGTAGGCCTCGGCCTTGCCGACGTTCTGGAAGAAGGTCTCGGTGGTGGTACTGCCCGGCACGATGGCGGCAAACGACTGCAGGCGGTTGTCGAACTCGGTACGGTACAGCGCCCAGGCAGCGTTGAAGGTCGGGTAATTGAGGCGGTAGCCAACCTCGTAGTTCTTCGACGTCTCGGCCTCGGGGGCCGGAACGTTGGGGCTGGCGGCGCGATATACATCATCGGCGCCACGTGGCAGGGCGAGGTTTTCCGAGTACGAGGCAAACAGCTGCGAACTGGCGGTCAGGTCATAGACGATACCGGCCTGGGGCAGAAAGTTGTCGCGCCAGGTGGTGCCCAGCCGGGGCTGACGGTTGGCGATGTAATCGCCGGCATTGCGGTAGCCTTCGACCCGATAATCCAGGTCCAGACGCTTGAAGCCATATTGCAGGCGCAGACGGTCGTCGAACAAGGTCCAGGTATCCTTGATATGCAGTTGCAGCGAGTCGCGGGTCGAGCTGAAGTCGCCTTGCAGATGCACCGGCTCATTGATCAACCGGTAACCGGCCGGGCTGCCATCGGTCAGGTTGTAGCGCGCCTGCAAGCGGTTGAACACGTCCTTTTCAGCCCAGATACCAGCCTCGATGGCGTGCTGACCGACATGCCAGGTGAAGTTGCTGCTGGCCCCATAGCGGTGACCGCTCAAGGCCGACAGGCCGTACTGGATACCTCGCGGTGCCGACAATCCCGGCACGCTGGCGACCTGAGCGTTGTGCAGCGCGAGGGAGGTGGCGTAGGCCTCCGGCGACACGCCAAAGCCCTTCTTGTCTTCGTAATAGACGCTGGTGGTGTTGTCCAGGTTGTCACTGAGCGCAAAGCGCCCGTTGAGGCTGTACAGCGTGTCACGCCGCTGGTTGATCGCAGTCTTGTAGTACTGGTTGTAACCGGCATTGCTGTACTGCACCCCCGCCGTGCTCGGCGGCAGGTTCGGCAACTGGCCCAGATAGGCAAAGTCGCGTCCCGACCGGCCAAAAGCGTCACCGGCCGTGCCCCGGTACTGCGCCTGAGTGATCGATGGTGAGTCGTAGTCGAAGAAGTCGTTATGCACCACGCGAAACTGCAGGTCATTGCCGTCGCCGAACTGATAACGCAGTTTGGCTTCGATGTGCTCCCGGTCAATGGTGCCCGGTCCGCGCCACAGGTCACCGTCGATCTTCGAACGGCTCAGGTACGCCGACAGGCCGTTGTATTCGCCGGTATTGACCTTGATAAAACTGCGCCGCAGGCTGTCGCTGCCCAGCGTGTAGGAAGTGCTCAGCCCTGCCTCCTTGCTCGGATTGACCGTCACGTAATCCACGTAAGGACCCAGCGAGGCATAGCCCGGTTGCGACACATCGCCTGCGCCGGTGGAGGCTGTCACCCGTTGGGTGTTCTCGTTATCCACGTAGCGATAAATCGGGCTGCCACCAAACTGATCGGTGCGGCCCAACGGTACGCCATCGATGGAAAAACCGATCTGCTGAAAATTGAAAGCGCGTACGAACACCGAGTTGCCGAACTCGTAGAGGCCCAGTGCGTCATTGACCTGCACATTGAAACCCGGCAACGACTCAAGCATCTTCAGCCCCGAGGTGCCGGCCGGTGCCGAGAGCAACGCCTGATGGGAGATCGACACGGTATTGCTGATCTTATCGGTGCCGATCGCCTCGTCGGCCTCGGTCACCCGGGCGCCGACCACCTGGACCTTGTCCAGTTGCGTATCACTGCCGCTGCCCTGACCGGGCGGCGCCGCCTGGGCGCTCATCGCCAGCAGCAAGGCACTGCTTAGCGAACTCAAAACCCACGGCCGTGGTGATGCGAACCGGCCCGGTACTGCTGCACGCTGTCTGCTCATAACGTTTCCTTGTCGGCTTTATTGCAGGTGCACGAACCCGCGCCAGGGTCTGTCCCCGGTGGTCGGTCTGTGGCTGGAATGGGATCAACAGGAATCGGGCGGCGCTGCGCCCGATTCAGCGAAGCGGCGTCAGACGGCTCTGGCAGCGACGGCTTCAACTTCGATCAGCGCGCCAGGCAACGGCAGGCCGGCGACCTGCAAGGCGGTGCGGGCCGGTTTATTGGGCTGCTCCTGGGTGCCGAAAAACTGCGTGTAGCCGGCCTGCAAGCCGGCGAAGTCCAGGCGGCCGCCGGTTTCTTCGGTGCCCAGCAGAAAGACCCGCAACTGCACGATGTCACCCAGGTCCAGGTCCTGTTGACGCAAGATGTTGCGCAGCTTGTTGAACACCGAAACCGTCTGTACTTCGGTGTTGCCATAGGCTGCCGGGGTGCACGGCGGTGCGTCGGGGTTGGCGACGTCCGGCAAGGTGCCGCTAACGAAGATCAGGCTGGCCGAGGCCGGCACGGTGACGGTCTGGGAGATCGGAAAGGTGCCAACGGAGGTGCGTTGAATGCTGTCGCTCGTGGTCATGCTCCTGGATTGATGTGTTCGTTAAGTACACCGGCCTGGGCCTTCTGGCGCTGCTCGATAACCCGCTCGGCCAGTCGCGCAACCGCATGGCGGGCCGAGTTGGCGGCGGACTCCTGCCAGATGCCGACGCCGCTCTGCACCAGCCCGTCGCCGGCGAAGTACACCCGGCCATGGGGCTCTTCGAGCAAGGCGCTGGCCTGGGCCGCAAAGCGGTCGCGTTCCAGCCATGGGCCTTCGCTGAACGGAATCTGTTCCCAGGACACCGCCAGCGGGTGGCGCAGTTGGGTTGAGTAACCCGGATGCAACAGCTCCACGGCCTCGCTGGAGGCGCGAAACTGCGCATCGAACGGCTGCTCACCGAACGCCTGGGCATCGTCGCCGGTGACATAACCGGCCACCACCAGGCCCTCGCGGGTATTAAGGTCGTTGCTGGGGTACCAGAGCAGCCGCGCCGGGTGCTCGACCCACGACAGGCCGCCGTAGATCCGGTAATCGGTTTCCCAGAAGCGCGGCGACTGCCAGGCCACCTTGGTCGCCTTGCCGTTGGGCGCTTCACGCAACGCGGCTTTGACCGGCTCGCTGAAGTCGGTGTCGAGCCGCGCCAGCAGCGGCAGTGGAATGGTCGCCACCAGATAATCGGCGCGCTCGACCTGCTCCAGGCCGCTCTGGTGGTCGTGCCAGGTCACCGCCACGCCATTGTCGAGCTGACGAATCCGGCGTACTTCAGCCCCCAGTTGCACCTGCTCGCGCAGGCGCTGATAGAACGCATCGGTGATGCGGTCCATGCCGCCGACCGGCTGGAACATGGTTGCCGAGAACTCGGGAAACTCACTGTGCAGCAAGGCGCCCCACAGTTCAGGGTGCAACAGCCGCTCCAGGCTCACCGGGCTCAGGCTGCCTGGCAAGGCACCGGGATGCGCTTGCGATTCGCCATGTCCGGAACGGAGGCTGCCTTCATAGGCCAGTTCCTGCGACAGGTCGCCATACACCTGCAAAAAGGCCAGCAAGCGGGTCCGCTCCTCAGCGCTGAGCACATCGTCCAGGGCGTCACGCTTGACCGCCGTGGCCAGCAACCCGGCCAGATGACCGCGGGCATCGTTGATCGCCTGGCCGACGGTGAATGCTGGCTGGGCAAGGTCCGGGCGTACTTGAGCACCGTGGCTGCTGTTGACCAGCACTTCCAGCGGCACACCCAACTCGGCGCAGTAATCCAGCAGCGTGCGATGCTGGCTGGGAATCCGCGCAGGACCTGCATTGAAATACAGCCCCTGATCAAACTGTACCGTCTGGCTGCGGCCATCGCGGTAATCGACCCGGTCGCCGTTGCGCAGCGTCCAGGTGCGCCCGCCGACCCGCTCACGGGCTTCGAGCAGCTTGACCCGAAAGCCTGCGCGGCGCAGTTCCAGGGCGCTCACCAGGCCGGCGATCCCGGCGCCGAGCACCAGCACGCTGGCGCCCTGCCCGGCGTCCGGCTTGAGCTGCAGCGGTTGCGGCCGGCGGTGCGAAGACGGTCCCAGGCCCAGCGCCGCCAGCGCCTCACGGGCGGCGTTGTCACCGCCGACCGCAGCAATGGTCGACAAGGCTTCACGTCGAGTCAGTGTCATGTGTGCGCTCCTTTATCAGTCCGGCAGGCCCGGTGGGTTGATCAGTGATTCGTCGACCCGCTCGACATCCAGCCCCCAGCGCGCCAGCACCTGCGCGTACTGGCCGCCGGCAATCACCCCTTGCAAGGCACTGTGGATCGGCGTTACCAGGCCGTTGTCCTTGCGGGTCGTCACGGCGATATCGGCCTGCAACGGCCAGCCGCCGTTGACCACCCCCACCAGCCGCGTGCCACCGGTCAACGCCGCCGAATAGGCACCGGTGGCATTGGGCGCAAAGGTCGCGTCAGCGCGCCCGGACTGCACCGCCAGTTGCGCCGAGGCGTTGTCGTCGTAGTACAACAACAGCGCCGGCTTGATCCCGGCCTTTTCATTGGCCTGGTTCCAGGCCAGCAAGACCTTCTCCTGGTTGGTGCCGGAGCCTACGATGATCTTCAGCCCGGCAATGTCTTTGGCCTCTTTGATCGACTGAATCTTGCTGCTGCTCTTCACGTAGAAGCCCACCACGTCGCGGCGGTAGGTGGCAAAGTCAAAGCGTTTTTTGCGCGCTTCGGTCACCGTTACATTGCTGATCACCGCATCGTATTTGCCGGAGCTGACCCCCAGCGGCCAGTCTTCCCAACTGCTCTGCACCACATTGAGTTGCAGACCCAGGCTGTCGGCAATCAACTGCGCGGTGTCGGCCTCACTGCCAATCGTGGTCTTGTCATCGGAGGCCAGCAGGGCCAGCGGCGGACTGGCGGTGCCAGACACCGCAACGGTGAACTTGCCCGGCTGGGCGAACTTGAAGCCCGGCGGGATCTGCGCAATCGCAGCCTCGTTGCGCGGCGCATGAATGCGTTCGCGATTGGGGCTCAGGTCGAATTTGACCACCTTGACGCCGGCGGCATTGTCGGTCACGGCCAGGGCGGGCTGGCCAGCGCTGACGGCCAGGGCCAGCAGGGCGATGCGCGCGGTGTTGGTGAACTTCATAAAGCGCTCCTTGATAGATGGGGTTCGCGGCTCAAGCCGCTGCTGCGCGTGCAACGCGGCATAAGCAAGCTCATAAAACCTTGCCGAAAAAGGCGGCGGTGCGTGGGTGGCGCGGGTTGTGGAAGATCTGCTGCGGCGGGCCTTGCTCGACCAGTTGTCCGTCGCAGAGGAACACCACATGGTCGGCCACCTCACGGGCGAAACCGATCTCGTGGGTCACCACCACCAGCGTTGTGCCGAGGCTGGCGAGGTTTTTGATCACCTCCAGCACCTCGCCGACCAGCTCCGGATCCAGCGCCGAGGTCGGCTCATCGAACAGCAGCACCTTGGGGTCGAGGGCCAGCGCCCGGGCGATGGCCACCCGTTGCTGCTGTCCGCCGGACAGTTGCCGTGGGTAGGCCTCGGCGCGTTCGGCCAGACCGACCCGGGCCAGTAGCTCCACCGCCCTGTCGCGGGCCTGGGCCTTGCTCCAGCGACCATGGGCCAACGGCGCCTCGGCGATGTTTTGCCAGGCGCTAAGGTGCGGGAACAGGTTGAAGTTCTGGAACACGAAGCCGACTTCGGCACGGCGCTTGAGAATCTCGCGCTCTTTGAGTTCGAACAGCTGGTCGCCCTTGCGCCGGTAACCGACGTACTCACCGTCGATGGTGATGTGCCCGCTGTCGATCTTTTCCAGATGGTTGATGGTGCGCAGCAGGGTTGATTTGCCCGAACCGGACGGTCCGAGAATCACCGTGACCTTGCCCGCCTCGATGTCCAGATCAATGTCCTTGAGCACCTGCTGGGCGCCGTAGGACTTGCCGACGTTGTGGATGCGGATATGCCCGCTCGCTTCAGCCATGGCGGCGCACCTCGACCCAGTTGATCAGCCGCTGCAACGGCGTGGGCGGCAGCACCCGGCTGGTGCCACGGGCGAAGTAACGCTCGATGTAATACTGCGCGATGGTCAGCAGCGTGGTGATGATCAGGTACCAGACCGTGGCCACCATCAGCAGCGGAATCACTGCCTGGGTGCGGTTGTAGATGACCTGCACGGTGTAGAACAGCTCGGGCAAGGCCAGCACGTAGACAATCGAGGTGCCCTTGACCAGGCCGATGATCTCGTTGAACCCGGACGGCAGGATCGAGCGCAGGGCTTGCGGCAGGATAATCCGAAAGATCCGCCGGTGGGCGGGCAGGCCCAGCGCTGCGGCTGCTTCATGCTGGCCCTGATCGACACCAAGAATGCCGCCGCGAATGATCTCGGCGGTGTAGGCCGCCTGCATCATCGACAGGCCCAGCACCGCCACGGTGAACTGGCTGAGCACGTCCACCGTCGACCACTCGGCCAGCACCAGGTCGGTCAACGGCACGCCGAGCACGATGCGCTCATACAGATAGGCAAAGTTGTAGAGGATGATCAGCACCAGCAGCGCCGGCATTGACCGGAAAAACCAGATGTACCCCCAGGCCAGAGTCGCCAGCAGCGGCGACTTCGACAGCCGCGCCAACGCAAGGCCAGTGCCGAGCACAATGCTGAACAGCGTGCTCAGCAGGGTCAGCAGCAGGGTCTGGCCGAGGCCGCGCAGCACCGACGGGGCAAAGAACCACTCGGCAAACACCCCCCACTCCCAACGCGGGTTGCTGACCAGTGAATGGCCGATGCCGAGCAGCACCACGGCGGCAAACAGGCTGCCGACCCAGCGCCAGGGATGACGCGCCGGGACAATCTGCAACGCGATGGACGGCGTGGTGCGGTGGGGCGCAGAGGCCCGGGCAACCCTGTCCTGTTCTTGCAGATCAAAGGGTTTGGCGATGGTAGGCATGTTCGATTCCTCGCAGGCAATGAGTGCGTGTCGTCAGGGGCGCGTCAAAAGGCATACGTCAGGCGCGTGTAGTAGTAGCCACCGGTAAAGCCGAACGGCGAGTAGGCGCCCCAGCTGCTGACCATGGTGCTGCTGGGCACCCCCTGTTTCTTGGGGTAGACGTCAAACAGGTTCTTGGCACCGACGGCCAGGTTGAGGTCCTGGGTGATGTCGTAGCCGACGTCCAGATCGGTGATCCACTTGGCCTGGTAGGTGCGATCCAGCGAGCGGTCGGCGGCTGAGTTGACCTCGGTGTACTTGCCGTAGCGGGTCAGGGTCAGATTGATGTTGAAGCGCTCGATCTGCCAGTCGCCGCTCAGGATCAGCTTGGTCTTGGGCTGTACCCCATCAATGAAATTGCGCGCCTGGCGATCCATCAGCGCGTACTGGGTGCCGAGGATGCTGGTCGAGTTGCGGTAGCTGAGGATTTCGGTGTCGTTGTAGTTGAACGCGGCGGTCCACTTCAACGCGCCCCAGCTGCCAGCGTCCTGGCTGTAATTACCGACCAGATCGATGCCCTTGGTGCGGGTGTTGGCGCCGTTGATGAAGTACTGGCCGCCGGAGGTAGAGTCGATGCCGTTATTGAGCAGCACCTGGGTCACTTCACTGCCGAGCAGGGTGTTGGTCAGGGTGATGCGGTCACGCACATTGATCAGGTAGGCGTCGGCGGTCAGGCTCAGCCGGTCAGTGGGCGTAAAGGTCAGGCCCAGGCTGTAGTTGGTCGACCGCTCAGGCTTCAGCGATGACGCGCCCAGCGCCTGCGCCGCGCCGGAATCCACCGGCAGCACGCCGTAGTTGATCGACTGATACACGCCGTCGACTACGCCATAAGTGGTCGAGCGCGCACTGAACAGGCTGTTGGCCAGCGACGGCGCACGGAAGCCATTACTCACCGTGGCACGCACCGCCAGTTGCGGGGTGAATTCATAGCGGGTGGTCAGCTTGCCGCTGCGCGTCGCGCCTACGCCCTGGTTGTAGTGTTCATAGCGAAACGCGCTGCCGACATACCATTGCGGTAACGGGTTGAAGCCGACATCGACATAACTGGCCACACTGTTGCGCGCCGCCTTGTCGGTCTGGTCCGGCGAAATACCGTTGGTGACCTGGGCGCCGGACGCGGCGCAGTTACCCGGCGCGACGCAATAACCGCCGTTGGCCCACGAGGCCCAGTCGCCCTCCTCGACCTCATAAGCTTCGCGGCGATGCTCCAGGCCCAGCGACAGGTCCAGCGGCTTGCTCAGGCCTACCTCGAAACCGCGCTTGAAATCCAGGTTGGTGGTCAGCTCGTTGGCGATCCAGGTCCCGGACTTGAACGAGTTGGGTGTTGCTTCGCCCAGCGACGGATTCTGGTTGTTCCAGGTGCCCTGCTCAGCCTCGTTGCGGCCAAAAGTGGTCGACAGGTCCCAATCCCACTCGCCGAGCTGGCCCTTGCCACCGAACGCGGCCTGAAAATCCTCTTCGTCGATGTACCAGGTCGGCACATAGCCGGCCGGGTAACCGTTGGGGCCGGTGCGAATGGTGTTGGTAATGGTCGGCAGGCGGAAGTTTTGCCCCTGCTCGGTCTTGCGCCGCGAGAAGGTGCTGAACGAATACAGGGTCAGTTCATCAGTGACCGGCAGCTCGGCGTTATAGGCCAGGGTCAGCAGGTTGTTCTTCGGCGTGCCGTAGCCGCCGTAAGTGGATTTGCCGGCGCGGTCAAAGGCCTGCTCATAGGTGTAGCCGTTGGCGCTGGCCTTGTTGTCGTCGTTCTGGCTGCGCGCGTCGAGGGCCAGTTGCACGATCCCGCCATCACCGATTTCAAAGCCCTTGTTCAGGCTCTGCTGCACGGTCTGCTTCTTGCCGTCATAGCCGATACCGGCGTTGGTCACCGAGGTGCCGCTGGTGTCGGCCTTGAGGATCACGTTGACCACCCCGGCAATCGCGTCGGAGCCGTACTGCGCGGCCGCGCCATCGCGCAGCACTTCAACATGATCAATGGCGCTGATCGGAATCAGGTCCAGATCCGCCGGCGCGGCGCCGATGTTGATGCCGTTGATGTTCAGGGTCGCACTGGTATGGCGGCGTTTGCCATTGACCAGCACCAGCACTTGCGAAGCTGGCAGGCCGCGCAGGTTCGGTGCGCGGGACATCCCCGCGCCGTCCCAACCGGTCTTTTCCGGCAGGGTCAGCGACGGGATGGTCGCACTCAGGGCCTCCATCAACCCCGGTTTGCCGGTGGCCTGTAGTTGCCTGGCACTGACCACGTCGATAGGCACCGGGCTACTGGTCACGGTGCGTTGCTCAGTGCCACGGTTACCGGTGACCACCACGGTAGACAGCGCATCGGTCTGGCGTACCGGCACCTCTTGAGCCTGTACATTGCCAGCCAGCAGCACACTGCTGACCGCCAGGTACAACGGGTTGAACACAACTGAACGGCGCCATCCCTGTTTGCCGTTGCCTTGAATCACTTGCTCCATATTCGCTCCAGAACAAACGGCACTGCCGCCTGTGTTGCCAAATTGCGCAGTCGGGAAGTCACGCCGCCAACACGGCAACGTGATCTTTAGGGGTGGTATTAATAAAGCGGCGCAGCTCAGCCATGCAGAGCAGCAAGCATCAGCGCAAAGGCGAGCTTCAGCCGCTCAGGCCGGGTGGCGCGAGACACTGGCGAATGGATTGGCAGCTCAAGGAGCGTCGTACAGGCAAACGAGGTGAAGAACTCGCTTGAGGGGACTGGATATGCAGCATGGGTCAAACTCCCTTCCAACATTTCTGCTTCAGGGATCAGCGGTCGATCACCCTGGCAGACCGTGCCGAATCAGGCGTTTGGCCTGGGTGGTTACGGTCTGCGACGCAGAATCTGAATCACATTGGGCACCATCCGAGGTGAGGGGTAGGCTGTCGAAACCAAACATAACGGAATTTGAGCAGCACAGATAATTCTATTTGGCTATAAGTTAATATTAATAAAAATGATCTAAATCAATAACAGAGATTTGATTTTGGAATAAATAATCACGACTCGTGCCGCATCGGCCCGACGCCGACAGGCCGGGCGCTTTTTTCAACGCACAGCAAAAAGGCGACCCTGAGGTCGCCTTTTTGGCAGTGATTCAAGCCGTTCAGTGAGCTTGAATCGAAAGTGGCGCAGCGGACGGGACTCGAACCCGCGACCCCCGGCGTGACAGGCCGGTATTCTA
>NZ_JAMYDZ010000038.1:0-44219 GCF_024129905.1 Pseudomonas sp. 21LCFQ010
TGGACTACAAGCTGGCGTGGCGCGGCGGCTGGCTGATTGCCGTGCCGCCGCGAGATACCAGCCGCACGTGCCCCAGTTGCGGCCATGTGTCGGCGGCCAACCGCCAGACGCAAGCGCTGTTCAGGTGCGTGGGATGTGGTTTTGAAGGCAACGCCGATGTGGTTGGCGCGATCAATGTACTAAGGGCGGGACACGCCCGGTTAGCCTGTGAAGTGAGCGCAGAGGTCATGGCGCCAGCAGCAGGAACCCACCGAAGCGACTCGGGGGCGGCTCGATGCCGCGCCTGAGCGCCGTAGGAATCTCCGGCCTTCAGGCCGGGGAGGATGTCAACCATACTTCGTCGCGCCGCCCCTCGAACAGGGGAATGCGACTGGCAGCGACTATTCTGTTTTCCAGGCAAGGCTGGCATCTGGCCGAAGCACGGTATTGATGACCGGGGCGGCGAATTGACAATTAACCGGTTTTGCATGAAGGTGTGCGTACCCAAGTCAAACGGGCGTATGAATTGAGCGTTTGGTGTCAGACGGCTCTTACAGAATTCGGACTGCCACGTCGGCGGTGAGCCTGTGATCTGGTGTGTTCATTGACGGCGACGTCGTGGTCTCGTCGGGCTGTAAGGCCCGGTGTGTATTGTTCAGCTTCCATATCGTGGAGATCAGTTGATGATTTACGAAGGTAAAGCCATCACGGTTACGGCTCTTGAAGGTGGCATCGTCGAATTGAATTTCGATCTCAAGGGTGAGTCCGTCAACAAGTTCAATCGCCTTACCCTCGACGAGTTGCGTCAGGTGGTCGATACCCTCAAGGCCGATGCGTCGGTCACCGGGGTGATCGTCACCAGCGGTAAGGATGTCTTCATTGTCGGCGCCGATATCACCGAGTTCGTCGACAATTTCCAGTTGCCCGATGCCGAGCTGATCGCCGGCAACCTGCAGGCCAACCGGATCTTCAGCGACTTTGAAGACCTGGGCGTGCCGACTGTGGCCGCGATCAATGGCATTGCGCTGGGCGGTGGCCTGGAAATGTGCCTGGCGGCCGATTATCGAGTCATGGCCAGCGGTGCCAAAGTCGGCCTGCCGGAAGTCAAGCTGGGCATCTACCCAGGGTTTGGCGGCACAGTGCGCCTGCCACGTCTGATCGGTGCCGACAACGCCATCGAATGGATTGCTTCGGGTAAGGAAAACACCGCCGAAGATGCGCTGAAAGTCGGTGCAGTCGATGCCGTGGTCGAGGCCGACAAGCTCCGTGCAGCGGCGCTGGATCTGATCAAGCGCGCGATCAGCGGCGAGTTCGATTACAAGGCCAGGCGCCAGCCCAAGCTCGAAAAGCTCAAGCTCAATGCGATCGAGCAGATGATGGCCTTCGAGACAGCCAAGGGTTTTGTGGCCGGTCAAGCCGGCCCTAACTACCCGGCGCCGGTCGAAGCGATCAAGACCATTCAGAAAGCTGCCAGTTTCGGTCGTGACAAGGCACTTGAAGTCGAGGCCGCAGGCTTCGTCAAAATGGCCAAGACCTCGGCCGCGCAGAGCCTGATTGGCCTGTTCCTCAACGATCAGGAGCTCAAGCGCAAGGCCAAGGCCTATGATGCGCAAGCCCGCGAGGTCAAGCAGGCGGCGGTGCTGGGCGCGGGCATCATGGGCGGCGGCATCGCCTACCAGTCAGCGGTCAAGGGCACACCGATCCTGATGAAGGACATTCGCGAAGAGGCCATCCAGCTGGGTCTCAACGAAGCGTCCAAGCTGCTTGGTAACCGGGTCGAGAAAGGCCGCCTGACGCCGGCAAAAATGGCCGAAGCGCTCAATGCCATTCGTCCGACCCTGTCTTACGGCGACTTCGGCCACGTCGATCTGGTGGTCGAAGCTGTGGTGGAGAATCCCAAGGTCAAGCAGGCGGTGCTGGCTGAGGTGGAAGAACAGGTTGGCGAAAACACCATCCTGGCGTCGAACACCTCGACCATCTCCATCAACCTGTTGGCCAAGGCGCTCAAACGCCCGGAAAACTTCGTCGGCATGCACTTCTTCAACCCGGTGCACATGATGCCGCTGGTGGAAGTGATTCGTGGCGAGAAGTCCAGCGAACAAGCCGTGGCAACCACCGTTGCCTATGCCAAGAAAATGGGCAAGAACCCGATTGTGGTCAATGACTGCCCGGGCTTTTTGGTCAACCGGGTGCTGTTCCCGTATTTTGGCGGTTTCGCCCGGCTGGTCAGTGCCGGTGTCGACTTCGTGCGCATTGACAAGATCATGGAAAAATTCGGCTGGCCGATGGGCCCGGCGTACCTGATGGACGTGGTCGGTATCGACACCGGTCACCATGGTCGCGACGTGATGGCTGAAGGCTTCCCGGATCGGATGAAAGACGACCGCCGCTCGGCTATCGATGTCCTGTATGACGCCAAACGTCTCGGGCAGAAGAACGGCAAGGGTTTCTATGCGTATGAAACCGACAAGAAGGGCAAGCCGAAGAAGGTCACCGACCCCGAGGTGCTCGACGTGCTCAAGCCGATTGTCTACGAGCAGCGCGAGCTGAGCGATGAGGACATCATCAACTGGATGATGATCCCGCTGTGCCTGGAGACTGTCCGCTGCCTTGAAGACGGTATCGTCGAGACGGCCGCCGAGGCTGACATGGGGCTGATCTACGGCATTGGCTTCCCTCCGTTCCGTGGCGGGGCACTGCGTTACATCGATTCGATTGGCGTAGCTGAATTCGTGGCCCTGGCTGACCGCTATGCCGAACTGGGCGCCCTGTATCAACCGACCGCGAAACTGCGTGAGATGGCCCGCACCGGCCAGCGTTTCTTCGGTCAAGCGCCAGTCAAGGAGTAACAACCCATGAGTCTGAATCCAAGAGATGTGGTGATCGTCGACTTCGCGCGCACACCCATGGGCCGCTCCAAGGGCGGCATGCACCGCAATACCCGCGCCGAGGACATGTCGGCACACCTGATCAGCAAGCTGCTGGAGCGTAACGACAAGGTCGATCCTGCAGAAGTCGAAGACGTGATCTGGGGCTGCGTCAACCAGACCCTGGAGCAGGGCTGGAACATCGCCCGCATGGCCTCGCTGCTGACCCAGATTCCGCATACCTCGGCAGCCCAGACGGTCAGCCGTCTGTGCGGCTCGTCGATGAGCGCGCTGCACACGGCCGCTCAGGCAATCATGACCGGCAACGGTGATGTCTTCGTGGTCGGCGGTGTCGAGCACATGGGCCATGTGGGGATGATGCACGGGGTGGACCCTAACCCGCACCTGTCGCTTTACGCTGCCAAGGCTTCGGGGATGATGGGGCTGACCGCCGAGTTGCTGGGCAAGATGCATGGCATCAGCCGCGAGCAGCAGGATGCATTCGCCCTGCGCTCTCACCAACTGGCCCACAAGGCCACTGTGGAGGGGCGTTTCAAGGACGAGATCATTCCGATGCAGGGCTATGACGAAGACGGTTTCCTCAAGGTGTTTGCTCAGGATGAAACCATTCGTCCTGAGACCACTCTGGAAGGCCTGGCGGCCTTGAAGCCAGCCTTCAACCCCAAGGGCGGCACCGTGACCGCCGGTACCAGTTCGCAGATTACAGACGGCGCGTCATGCATGATCGTCATGTCTGCCCAGCGTGCCAAGGACCTGGGGCTGGAGCCGTTGGCGGTGATCCGTTCGATGGCGGTGGCCGGCGTAGACCCCGCGATCATGGGCTACGGACCGGTGCCGGCGACCCAGAAGGCGCTCAAGCGTGCTGGTCTGTCGATTGCTGACATCGACTTCTTCGAGCTCAACGAAGCGTTCGCCGCGCAGGCGCTGCCGGTGCTCAAGGACCTGAAAGTGCTCGACAAGATGAACGAGAAGGTTAACCTGCATGGCGGCGCGATTGCCTTGGGTCACCCGTTCGGTTGTTCCGGTGCGCGGATTTCGGGCACCTTGCTCAACGTCATGAAACAAAATGGCGGCCGCCTGGGTGTGGCAACCATGTGTATTGGTCTGGGTCAGGGTA
Source organism: Pseudomonas sp. 21LCFQ010 (assembly GCF_024129905.1). Lineage (NCBI taxonomy): Bacteria > Pseudomonadati > Pseudomonadota > Gammaproteobacteria > Pseudomonadales > Pseudomonadaceae > Pseudomonas > Pseudomonas sp. 21LCFQ010. The sequence continues at coordinate 3,985 of NZ_JAMYDZ010000038.1, forward strand.
TTTCCACCGTCTTTGAGCGGGTCTGATTCATTCTGATTGCATTGGCCGGGGCCTTGTGCCCCGGCTTTTGCGTTTTATCGACGGCATTTTTTTCAAAATATGTAATTTTTTTCCGGGGATTACAGCATGCAGTTACAACCAGGACTTTACCGTCATTACAAAGGGCCGCAGTACCGCGTTTTCAGCGTCGCGCGGCACTCTGAGACCGAAGAGTACGTGGTCTTTTATCAAGCGTTGTACGGGGACTACGGTATGTGGGTAAGACCTCTGACAATGTTTCAGGAAACTGTCGAGGTTGACGGCGAGCGCGTGCCGCGCTTTGCTTTGGTCCAGGCCGAAGAAAGTCTTTTTTCCAGGCCGTGAGGCGCAACGCTGGCATTGGCGCGGCTTGACCTCACTCTGTAGCCACTATATATAGCGATGCCTTTACAGGCTCGCGTCTGTCTTTCATTTATCGTATTCAGGAATTTTCTGATCCATGGGCAAATCGCTGGTCATCGTGGAATCCCCGGCTAAGGCCAAGACCATCAACAAGTATTTGGGCAACCAGTACGTGGTGAAGTCGAGTATCGGCCATATCCGTGACCTGCCCACCAGCGGTTCGGCCAGTGCCTCCAAGGAGCCTGCTGCCAAGCGTGGCAAGGCGGTTGCCGGCGAGGCTCCGGCGCTGAGCCCCAAGGAAAAGGCCCGTCGCCAGCTGGTGGCGCGCATGGGCGTTGATCCCGATCAGGGCTGGAAAGCCAAGTACGAGATTCTGCCGGGCAAGGAAAAGGTCATCGAAGAGCTGCGCAAGCTGGCCAAGGATGCCGACACCATTTACCTGGCAACGGACTTGGACCGCGAAGGGGAAGCCATTGCCTGGCACCTGCGCGAGGCCATCGGTGGTGATGATGAGCGCTACAAGCGCGTGGTGTTCAACGAGATCACCAAAAAAGCCATCCAGGAAGCCTTCTCCGAGCCTGGCGAGCTGGATATCGCCCGGGTCAATGCCCAGCAGGCGCGTCGCTTTCTCGACCGTGTCGTTGGCTACATGGTTTCGCCGCTGCTCTGGGCCAAGGTTGCTCGCGGCCTGTCGGCCGGCCGGGTCCAGTCGGTAGCGGTCAAACTGGTGGTCGAGCGTGAGCGCGAAATCCGCGCCTTCAACCCGGAAGAGTACTGGGAAGTGCATGCCGACCTGGGCACCGCCAAGGGCGCCAAAGTGCGCTTCGAGGTGGCCCGCGAGAACGGCGAGGCTTTCAAGCCGCTTAACGAAGCCCAGGCCATGGCGGCACTGGAGAAGCTCAAGGCCTCCAGCTACAGCATTGCCAAGCGCGAAGACAAGCCGACCAGCAGCAAGCCTTCTGCGCCATTCATCACCTCGACCCTGCAGCAGGCTGCCAGCAACCGCCTGGGCTTCGGCGTGAAGAAGACCATGATGATGGCCCAGCGTCTTTACGAAGCGGGCTACATCACCTATATGCGTACCGACTCGACCAACCTGTCGGCCGATGCGGTGAGCATGGCGCGCAGCTACATCGAGAGTGAGTTCGGCAAGAAATACCTGCCTGATGCGCCGAATGTCTATAGCAGCAAGGAAGGCGCCCAGGAGGCGCACGAAGCGATCCGCCCTTCGGACGTCAACACCCACCCCAGCAAGCTGTCGGGCATGGAGCGTGACGCCGAGCGCCTGTATGAGCTGATCTGGCGCCAGTTCGTGGCCTGCCAGATGCCACCGGCGCAATACCTGTCGACCACTGTCAGTGTGACTGCCGGTAGCTTCGAGCTGCGGGCCAAGGGGCGTATTCTCAAGTTCGACGGTTACACCAAGGTCTTGCCACAGATCGCCAAGCCGGGTGACGACGGCGTGCTGCCTGACATGGGTGAGGGCGAGAAGCTCGACTTGCTGGGTATCGACCCCAGCCAGCACTTTACCAAGCCGCCGGCACGCTTCTCTGAAGCCAGCCTGGTCAAGGAGATGGAAAAGCGCGGTATCGGTCGTCCATCGACTTATGCGGCGATCATCTCGACCATTCAGGATCGCGGCTATGTGACCCTGCACAACCGGCGTTTCTATTCCGAAAAGATGGGCGATATCGTCACCGAGCGCCTGAGCGAAAGCTTTTCCAATCTGATGGACTACGGCTTTACCGCCGGTATGGAAGAGAATCTCGACGACGTTGCCCAGGGTGAGCGGGACTGGAAAAACGTGCTGGACGAGTTCTACGAGGACTTCCAGACCAAGCTGAAAGTCGCCGAGGCGCCTGAGGGCGGCATGCGTGCCAACCAGCCGGTGATGACTGATATCCCTTGCAAGACTTGTGGCCGCCCGATGCAGATCCGCACTGCGTCCACCGGCGTGTTTCTTGGCTGTTCGGGCTACAGCCTGCCGCCTAAAGAACGCTGCAAGGCAACCGTCAACCTGACGCCGGGTGATGAGATTGCCGATGACGATGAGGGTGAGTCGGAGTCGCGGGTACTGCGTGGCAAGCACCGTTGCCCGATCTGCAGCACGGCGATGGATGCCTACCTGCTCGATGAAAAGCACAAGTTGCACATTTGCGGTAACAACCCAGATTGCACCGGCTATGAAATCGAAGAGGGCACTTACCGGATCAAGGGCTACGAAGGCCCGAGCCTGGAATGCGACAAGTGCGGCAGTGAAATGCAGCTCAAGACCGGCCGCTTCGGCAAGTTCTTCGGTTGCACCAACGCCGAGTGCAAGAACACCCGCAAGCTGCTCAAGAGCGGCGAGGCGGCGCCGCCGAAGATGGACCCGGTGAAGATGCCGGAGCTCAAGTGCGAGAAGGTCGACGACACCTACATCTTGCGCGACGGTGCTTCAGGTCTGTTTCTGGCTGCCAGCCAGTTCCCGAAAAATCGCGAAACCCGTGCGCCATTGGTGCTGGAGCTGGTGCCGCATAAACAGGAAATCGATCCGAAGTATCATTTCCTGTGTGATGCGCCGGTCAAGGACCCTGATGGCCGTCCGGCGGTTGTGCGCTACAGCCGCAAGACCAAGGAGCAGTATGTCCAGACCGAAGTGGACGGCAAGCCGACGGGCTGGCGCGCGTTCCACGATGGCAACGCCTGGAAGGTCGAAGACAAGCGTTGATCGAAATCCCCTTGCCGGCCGAGGCGGGCAAGGGGGTTATTGCTTTGATCGGTTTTTCGCCAACGCTGCAAGGGAGGCTTTGACATGGCCCAAGAACTTTACACCCGCACCAACCAGAAGATTTTCTTCGCCGGCCTGGCTCTGGAAACCCTGGGCAAAGCTGAACAAGGCCAGGCCATGAATGCCCAGGCGCAGATCCAGGCTGGCCGTGAAACCGTGCTGTTTCATCTGTACGGCGCTTTGCTGGGTCTGTGTCACGAGATCGCCGGTTACTACCGCCTGCCGCAAGCCGGGGCTCCCCGCGCCGAACTGTTGCTGGCGCCAGAGGTGCTGGAAAACGTTGCCATCCCTGAGCTGGGCGAGTTGATCGAGCTGGCGCAGAACCGGCATACCTGGCTAGGTCAATTGTTGGCGGCCTATGCAGCGTTGTTCGAGCCGCCACGTGCGCCGGTCAAGCCCAAGGGCGATGTCACCCAGCCGATCATCCAGGCCGTGAATCTGGATGATGAGCCAGAGCCGGAGCAGGGCTTGACCCGTGACGAGCTTGAAAGCTGGCGGCAATCAATCAAGTCACTGGCGGTGCGTTTTCGCCAGGGGATGAACGAGTTCTGATACAAGCTTGATGTACGCATCAGTACAGGCTGTTACACTGCCCGCCTTTCGCGGAGTATTTGTACTGATGCCTACCTCTTTTCTTGAAATTGTCGAGCTTCCTGACGGCCGTATCGAGCTGCGTCGTGCCGAGGATGAGGGCTCGCTGGTCACTCTGAACTTTTCGGAGGACGCCAAGGTGTTTCTGCAAGGTCAGCACGTTGAAGTCGCCAAGGCCATGTTGAGCGTCGGCGTGCAGATGGCCGGCCGTCTGGCCGAAGGTGTGCCGGAAAAAGAAGAAGACGGACCCCGGGTTCTGCATTGAGGCCCGTCGGGCGATCAGCCCAATCGGATATTCAGGCTTTGCGCTTCACCGATCCGGGCCGCAGCCGTCAGCTGTTGCCGTGCAGCCGCGCTGAGGGGATTGAGCCAGCTCACCACTGTGTGACTGCGCCCCAGCCGTAATGCCTCGCGAGCAAGTGCCAGAGCGGTTTGTGTGCCGCGGGGCTGCAGAATCAGGATTCTCTCCCGGTTCAGGCCCGCCTCACGTAACCATGCCTGGGTCAGGCTGGCAGGCGGAGCGATCAGGCTGAGCCAGCGGGGATCCTGCTCCTCACTCAAATCTCTAAGAATTGGCGCCAGCAGGCTCAGGCAGCTTCCGGCCGCTCCACGCAATGACACTTCGCTGAACACCTGCGGTGCCGTCTCCCGGAATGCCTGGGGCAGCTCCTGCAGGGAAGGGGCGATGGGCTGGGCCAGGAATGCTTCGAACAGTGGTAATTGGGTGTGAGGGGCCGGATGAAACTGCATGGTGTTCTCCCTTAGCGGCGCAGCACGCCGACGCTCAAGCCTTCGATGACCAGTTCCTGCTCCTTGAGATCGACCTCGATAGGCGCGAATTCAGGGTTTTCAGCAATCAGCCAGACCTTGTTGCCTTCGCGTTTGAAGCGCTTGACTGTGACTTCGTCACCGATCCGGGCTACCACGATCTGCCCGTTGCGTGCTTCGCGAGTGGTGTGTACCGCCAGCAGGTCGCCATCGAGGATGCCGACGTCCTTCATGCTCATGCCGTGGACGCGCAACAGATAGTCGGCGCTTGGATGAAAGAAGGTCGGGTTGATGTTGCATGACTCCTCGATGTGCTGTTGGGCGAGGATCGGTGCGCCGGCAGCAACCCGGCCGATGATCGGCAGGCTGCTGTCGTCGGCCTGGCGGGCTTCGAAACCTGGGATGCGGATGCCTCGCGAGGCGCCCGGCGTCATCTCGATGGCGCCTTTGCGGGCCAGGGCCTTGAGGTGTTCTTCAGCGGCATTGGGTGATTTGAAGCCGAGCTTCTGGGCTATCTCCGCCCGGGTTGGCGGGTAGCCGTTGTCTTCGAGGCAACGTTTGATGAAGTCCAGGATTTCGGCCTGGCGGGGCGTCAGTTTGATCATGTCGTGCGCTCTGTCTTTTTGTACAGTGCCTGGGATTATATACAGTGAAGGCGGCTTGGCAATCATGCTTTTGAATCTTTGTGCCGAACGGCCAGGCGCCTGGCTGGATGGATCGCTCGTCGGTCTGGCTTGAATGCGTGACTGTTCAGCCACAAAATGAACCGCCCGCTTGACAAACCGCCTCCCTGAAACGTATGTTTCAAACGATTGTTTTGTCAGGCAGAGAGCCATGGCCCAGTCGGAAACCGTAGAACGTATTCTTGATGCTGCCGAACAGTTGTTCGCCGAAAAGGGCTTCGCCGAGACGTCCTTGCGCCTGATCACCAGCAAGGCGTCGGTCAACCTCGCAGCGGTCAATTATCATTTCGGCTCCAAAAAAGCCTTGATCCAGGCAGTGTTCTCGCGCTTCCTCGGGCCGTTCTGCGCCAGCCTTGAGCGTGAGCTGGAGCGCCGTCAGGGCCAGCCGGAGCACAAGCCTGACCTTGAGGAACTGCTGGGTATCCTGGTCGAGCAGGCCATGGCGGTACAGCCGCGCAGCGGTAACGACCTGTCGATCTTCATGCGCCTGCTGGGCCTGGCGTTCAGCCAGAGCCAGGGGCATCTGCGGCGTTACCTTGAAGACATGTACGGCAAGGTGTTTCGCCGGTATATGGTGCTGGTCAATGAGGCCGCGCCACGCATTCCACCGATCGAACTGTTCTGGCGCGTGCACTTCATGCTCGGTGCTGCGGCATTCAGCATGTCGGGCATCAAGGCGCTGCGGGCCATTTCCGAGAATGACTTCGGCATCAATACCTCGATCGAGCAGGTCATGCGCCTGATGGTGCCGTTTCTGGCGGCCGGCATGCGTGCTGAAACCGGCGTCACTGATCCGCAGATGATCGCCGCCCAGCTCAGGCCACGCAGCAAGGTCGCTGCGGTAACCAACACTGCCGCGGTCAAGGCCTGAGTACGGCTGCATTGCACCGGGCTGCAGGATCAAGCACCATGCCGGCTTGATCCAAGGTAATGGTGTTTTCTATGAGTTCTGGCCTGCAAGGCTCCTTGATGGTCGATGTCGCCGGTACCTGGCTGACTGCTGAAGACCGTCATCTACTGCGCCAACCGCAAATCGGTGGCCTGATTGTTTTTGCCCGCAATATCGAGCATCCACGCCAGGTTCGTGAACTGAGTGCCTCGATTCGCGCTGTGCGCCCTGACCTGCTGTTGGCGGTGGATCAGGAAGGCGGACGCGTTCAGCGTCTGCGTCAGGGGTTCGTGCGTCTGCCGGCGATGCGCGCCATTTCTGCCTGTCCGGATGCCGAGGCACTGGCAGCCCATTGCGGCTGGCTGATGGCGACCGAGGTGCTGGCGGTGGGCCTGGACCTGAGCTTCGCCCCTGTTCTGGACCTGGATCATGAGCGCAGTGCGGTGGTCGGCACCCGCTCGTTCGAAGGTGATCCAGAGCGTGCCGCGCAACTGGCAGGTGCCTTTATCCGGGGTATGAATGAAGCGGGTATGGCGGCGACCGGCAAGCATTTTCCGGGGCATGGCTGGGCTGAGGCGGACTCGCACGTCGCGATCCCCAACGATGAACGCAGCCTGGACAGTATCCGCGCCCAGGACCTGGTGCCTTTTGCTCGCCTGAGCCGGAAATTGGCCGCGGTGATGCCCGCCCATGTGATTTATCCGCAGGTCGACAACCAGCCGGCGGGCTTTTCCCGGCGCTGGCTGCAGGACATTCTGCGCGGTGAGCTGGGCTTCGATGGGGTGATTTTCAGTGATGACCTGTCGATGGCTGGCGCCCATGTGGTGGGCGACGCTGCCAGCCGTATCGAAGCGGCGCTGAGCGCCGGTTGTGACATGGGACTGGTGTGCAACGACCGCGCCAGCGCCGAACTTGCCCTGAGCGCCGCGCAACGCCTCAAGGTCAAGCCCTCGCCCCGGCTGGCGCGCATGCGTGGCCAGAGTCATGCCAGCACCGACTACCGCAGCCAGCCACGCTGGCTGCAAGCGCTACAGGCGCTGCGTAGCGCAGGGCTGCTGTAGGAGCGGCTTCAGCCGCGATGCTCGGCACCGTTTTTCGCGGCTAAAGCCGCTCCTGCAGGATGCACGGGGCAGGCTGTACCGGATTGGTCAAAGAATCCGGTACAGCAACCGCTCGATCTTCACCCGGCTGACCCGGCGCAGGAACTTGTGCACGCCTTCGGGATACTCGGCCAGGGTCTGCAATTGCTCGAAGTTGTCGACCCGCCGGGTGTGTTGCATCAGGCTGGCCAGCTCGGCTGCGCGCGGGTCGAGCCACTGCCCCTTGGGGTCATCGATCAGCAGGCCGTTTTCAAGATCCAGATTGAACGCACGCGGGTTGAGGTTGTTGCCGGTCAGCAGGGTATAACGCTGATCGACCCACATGCCCTTGAGGTGGTAGGTGTTGTCGCCATGCTTCCACAGGTGCAGATTCAGCCGCCCCCGGGCGATTGCCGTCTGGTGCTTGCGGGCAAAACGGCGCAGGCTGATTTCGTAAAGATAGGGCAGGGCAGAGATCACCTTGAACGGCTCTTCAGGTGCAATGAAGAAGTCGTTGGCGGTCTTGTCGCCGACGATGATGTCGACCACCACGCCACGCTTGAGTGCGCGGTTGATTTCACGGGTGACGGCGACCGGCAGATTGAAGTACGGCGTGCAGATGGTCAGCTGGCTCTGGCTGCTGGCGATCAGATCGCAGATGGTGCGGTTCAGGCGGTTGCGCGGGCCGACACCCAATAGCGGGATGACGCGCATTTCGCCATTTTCCAGGCTGCCTGCATCGGTGTTGTAGCTGGCGCGTTTGAGCTGGCTGCGCAAGGTGCGGATCTCACCGCGCAGGCTTTTTGAGCTGGGCGGTTGCGGCAGGTCCAGGCGGTGCACTGCCGGCGAGCCGATGATCTCCTGTTGTACCAGCGTGACAAAACTGTCTGCCAATGGCGCGTTGCGGATCAGGTGGTAGCGGTCCAGCCGGTACTTGTCCAGCTTGTGCAGATAGACGTTATTGATGCTGGCGCCGGTATAGAGCACCTCGTCATCGATGACGCTGCCCTTGAGGTGCAGCACGCCGAACAGCTCGCGGGTCTGCACCGGTACACCATAGACCGGAACTTCGACGTCGTATTCCAGGTGCTGCGCCTGATACCAGGTGCTGTTGCCCGGCTGGCGACCGGCGCCAATCAGCCCGCGCTGGGCACGGAACCAGTCGACCAGGACCCGCACTTCAAGACCGGGGCGGGCGACCTTGGCGGCATACAGGGCATCGAGGATTTCCTGACCGGCTTCATCCTGTTGCAGATACAGGGCGATGATATAGATGCGCCGGGTAGCGGAGGCGATTTTCTCCAGCAGGCAACGACGATAGTCGGCGGCCGTGGGCAACAGAGTGATTGCCTGGTCTTGCAGGGCGAATCCGCACAGCGTGGCAAGGGTCGAGCGTCTGAAGGGGGACTGCATAAGCCTCTCGTTCGGTTGGCGACGACCTGCGAGCTTACACCAGGCTTGCCATGAAAAGTCGCTGGGTTAAAAAAAGCTGTGTGATGGTTGGGCAAGCCAGTGTCCACCTGCCGATTGCGGCAGGCAGACTACCCGGCGTGCAGGACAGTAACTCAATAGCCGTTGCGTTTGAGTAGGCTATCGACCGTCTCTTTGGCCGGGCGTGCGTAGAACTCCAGCAGTTGCGCCGGGCGATTGGTGAAAAAGCCATCGACGCCGGCAGCGCTGATAGCGTTGAAGTCCACGGCATTGTCTACGGTATAAGGATGAATGATCAGCCCCTTGGCGTGGGTCATGCTGTTCATCCACGGCTTGACCAGATCCATGTAGCTCTGCTCACCGCCGTCGGCCAGCCGGCTTGCAGGGCCGGTGCCGATTGCACCATTGGCCTTTGCCCAGTCGATCCAGGCGGCAAACTCGGCTTCTGATTTGACCTCCTGGCTGGCGTACCAGGCCGCTTTGTCCTTGAACCCCGAGTCTTTGAACGCCACGCTGGATTTCGGCGCGATGGCACCCTGGCCTATCCACAGCAGCAAGACCTTGGGCACCTGGGGCATTTCCTTGTGCAGCAGTTGCAGGCTGGTTTTGTCGAAGGTTTGCAGCACGACCCGGCCGGGCAACTGCGCGACGTTGACCTGACCGGGCGCAGCGGCGGGGCGCTCACGCAGCCAGCCGCGTTTCTCCAGCGCTTGCTTGAGGTCGGCTTCGATGCCGGGAAACTGCTGCGGCTGTTTGGTTTCGATGTACAGGCCGGGCTTGTTGGCGCCACCTTCGGCGATGTCGATCACCTCATCCAGAGTCAGGATCTTCAGGCCCGCATAACTGTCCCGCGCCCGCGCCGGGTAGGCCTTGTTGAACCACGAGCCGGCATCCAGTTGCTTGAGTTCAGCCAGGGTAAAGCTGCTCACCGGCTCCTGGGCACGGGCCGGGAACACCTCGGCGATGTTGGTGGTACGCACCAGGCTGTCGTCGTGCAGGGCAAGCAGGACCCCGTCCTTGCTGCGTTGCAGGTCCAGTTCCAGGTAGTCGGCACCCAGCTCGCGGGCCAGGATGAAGGCCGGCAGGGTTTCTTCGGGGGCATCGAATGAGGCGCCGCGATGGGCAATCACTGCCGGCCAGGGCAGGCCGGCCTTTTCGCTCAGCGCTTTGCCAGGTGATTCAGTGGCCATGGCGGTTGCTGACAGCAGCATGGCACCGGTCAGGGTGGTAACCGTCAGTAATCTGGTCAGCGAAGCAAATGAACTCATGCACGCGATTCCTTATCGGTAACTCGCCGTCCGTCACCCTCGCAGGCGGCTGATGGCAAAAAGCCTTTTAGTTGGGCACTATTGGACTGAAACAGAACAATATCGGCTGTCAGTCTGGGCAGCAAATGCGTCGCGGGTATGACCGTCCCACATCTGCGGGTATTTCCCTATGGTAAATATCGCCAACCAGGCACTGGAGGGATTCGTCGACAGGCTCATGGATGCGATTTGCGTAGTGGACACAGAGGGACGCTATGTCTACGTCAGCGCGGCATTCGAGCGGATTTTCGGCTATCACCCTCAGGAACTGATCGGTGCCCAGATGCTTGATCTGGTGCATCCCGATGATCGGGCGCGGACCCTTGAGGCCGCCGCCGACATCATGGCCGGCAATCCCCAGTTACACTTTGAAAATCGCTACCTGCACAAGAGCGGCCATGTCGTGCATGTGATGTGGTCGGCGTGCTGGTCGCCGGCGGACCGCCTGCGTATTGCTGTGGCCCGGGATATCACTGAACTCAAGCGCGCCGACAGCCTGCGCGCCACGCTGCTGGAAATTTCCGAGGCGGCCAATGGCAGTACCGACCTTGCCTGCCTGTTCGAGCGCATTCATAAGATCCTCGGTAATTTGCTCGGCGCTCGCTATCTGTCGATTGTCCTGTGTGAAGGCGAGCCTGCGCGTTACTCGTTTGTCTATCCCGACGATGAACCGCACGATGCTGCCCGCGCCCTGGCCACGGAGGTCTTCAGTCGCGGTCGGCCGGTGCTGCGTTGCGACCGGCTCGGCGTACCCCTGCAAACCGCCAGCGGGATTATCGGCGCGCTGCTGATCAAGGGTGAGCTTGATGCGCCGCTTTATACCCCGCGTGATCAGGACTTGTTGCAATTGGTGTCCAGCCACGTGGCCACGGCCATCGAGCGTCAGCAGCTCTATGAACGGCTGCATGCGATGGCCCGCTATGACCCGCTCACCCAACTGGCCAACCGCACCTTGCTCAACGAGAGTTTGCAGCATGCGGTGCAGCAGGCTGACCGGCACGGTGACCGGTTGGCGGTGCTGTATCTGGATCTGGACAAGTTCAAGCAGGTCAACGACACCCTCGGGCATGCGGCTGGCGACACCTTGCTGCAGGCAGTCGCCCGGCGCCTGAAAGCCTGTGTCCGGGCCATCGATACCGTTGCGCGGATCGGCGGCGACGAGTTTGTGGTGCTTCTTGAACGCATTCATGACGATGCTGACGCCGATCGGGTGGCGCAAGTCATTGATCGTGCGCTGAAGGCTCCGGTGCTGCTGGAAGGGCAGAGCTGGCGTATCTCATCAAGCATCGGCATCGCCCGCTACCCTGATGATGCCAGTGATCTGGCGCAGTTGTTCCGGCATGCAGATCAGGCGATGTATGCCGCGAAAAAGCGCAGTCGGCGTCCGGGCTAGCGATCCGTTGCTGTGCAGGCAGAGCCTCTCGGGTTACTGTCAGTGTTTTCTCTGGACCGAGGACTGATTCCCATGACGACCCTGCTGGTACTGGTCGAAAACCTCAACGAGTATCTGTCGATACTCGAAGACAGCGGTTTTCGGTTGATCCGTGCGCAGACCCCCGAGCTGCGTGCCGAGGCGATCGCCCGACATGGGGACGAAATCCAGGCCGTGGTGACCCGTGGGCCGCTGGGGCTGTTTGCCGAAGAAATGGACGCCCTGCCGAACCTGCGGATCATCTGCGTCAGCGGGGCGGGCTATGAAAAGGTCGATGTGGCGGCCGCCCAGGCCCGTGGCATCGTGGTCACCAACGGTGCCGGGGTCAATGCATCGACCGTGGCCGACCATGCCATGGCCCTGCTGTTGGCGGTGATGCGCGACATCCCCCAGGCCGATGCTTCGGTGCGTCGTGGCGAGTGGCGCAAGGCGATGCGCCCCTCGCTGGCTGGCAAACGCCTGGGCATCCTTGGCCTGGGCGCAGTGGGCCTGGCCATCGCCCGGCGCGCAGCCGCCTTTGACATGTCCATCGCTTATCACAATCGGCGCGCACGCAGTGATGTGGATTATGTCTGGTATCGCTCGGTGCGCGAACTGGCCGAGGCCTCGGACGTGTTGGTTCTGGCCACGCCGGGTGGCGCCAATACCCGCCATCTGGTCGATGACGAAGTGCTTCAGGCGCTTGGCCCGCAGGGTTATCTGGTGAATATCGCCAGGGCCAGCGTGGTCGACACCCAGGAACTGCTCGGCGCCTTGCGCGAACAGCGCATCGCTGGCGCTGCGCTGGACGTATTCGATGACGAACCGAACGTACCGGATGCGTTCAAGAGCCTCGCCAATGTCGTGCTCACCCCCCACGTGGCGGGCCTGTCGCCGGAGGCTTCGCATGATTCTGTGCAATTGGTACGCGATAACCTGCAGGCGTTCTTTGCCGGCCAGCCGGTGTTGACCCCGGTTTCGGCAGATTGAGGGCAACACCGCATAACTTGGTGCTTATCTCGTGCAACTGCCCTCAAGGCATGACCGGTGGGGTGTAGCTCAAGGTTGTGCCCAGCGCCCAGAGCAGAAACAGCACCACTGGCGCATGCACCAGCAACTGCACGAACGAGAAGCCAATCAGCTCCCGGGCCTTGAGGCCCAGTACGCCGAGCAGCGGCAACATGTAGAACGGGTTGATCAGGTTCGGCAATGCCTCGGCGGCGTTGTAGATCTGCACCGCCCAGCCCAGGTGGTACTGCAGTTCATTGGCCACCTGCATCACGTAGGGTGCTTCGATGATCCACTTGCCGCCACCGGAGGGGATGAAGAAGCCCAGCACGGCCGAGTAGACGCCCATCAGCACCGCATAGGTATCGTGGGTGGCGATGCTGGTGAAGAACAGCGAGATATGGTGCGCCAGGGTCTGCGCATCGCTGCCTTTGACGGTGGTCATCAGCGCGGCGATCGAGCCGTACAACGGGAACTGAATCAGCACCCCGGTGGTGGTCGGCACGGCACGCGCCACCGCATCAAGGAAGCTGCGCGGGCGCCAGTGCAGCAGGGCGCCGAGCATGATGAACAGGAAGTTGTAGGTGTTCAGGCCCGAGATGGCGGTGATCGCCGGTTTGCTGCTGAACTCGTTGATCAGCCAGCCGACTCCCAGCGCCACCATCACGATGATCAGCAGCGGGCTGTATTCCAGCCACTCGCCAGGACGGGTGCGCGGCGCCAGCGGTGGCAGGTTGAAAGCCGGGTCGACGCCACAGTCCTCGGCACTGCGGGCATTGGCCGGGCCTGGCGCGGTGGCGTAGGCGACGATGATCGACAGCACGATCAGCACCAGCAGGATCACCCCGGACTGCCAGAGGAAGATGGTTTCGGTGAACGGGATGACCCCGGTGATGGCCAGGATCGATGGCGGCAGGCTGCCGGGGTTGGCCTGCAATTGCGCAGCCGACGACGAGATGCCCAGCGCCCACACTGCGCCCAGGCCCAGATAGGCGGCGGCACCGGCGGCGCGGTAGTCCATTTTCAGGTCCTTGCGCCGTGCCAGTGCGCGTACCAGCAGGCCGCCGAATACCAGCGACAGGCCCCAGTTGAGCAAGGAGGCGAGCATCGAGATCAGCGCCACCCAGGCCACCGCACTGCGGCCATTGGACGGCAGGCGTGCCAGGCGGTCGATCAGACGCACCGCCGGTGGCGAGCTGGCGACCACGTAGCCGCTGATCACCACGAACGCCATTTGCAGGGTGAAGGGAATCAGGCTCCAGAAGCCATCGCCAAATGCCTTGGCGGTGTCGGCAGGCTTGGCGCCCATGCCCAGCACCGCAAGCGTGACGATCAGTACGGCCAGGGCGGCGAATACCCAGGCATCGGGAAACCAGCGCTCGGCCCAGGCCGAGCAGCGCAGGGCAAAGCGCGCGGAGCGGCTTTCCTGGAGGGAAGCGGACGACATAGCAATACCTCTTTATTGTTTTTTTGAAGGCACAACGTTCGAGGCCCCTGACGGGGCCTCGAAGATTCAGAAACGCATTTCAATCACATCGTCGGGCACGATCAGCCGGCCGGCGGTCTTGGCGACGATTTCCTCGACGCTGATGCCCGGCGCACGTTCGCGCAGGATGAAGGCACCGTTGTCGATCTCCAGATAAGCCAGGTCGGTCAGCACCCGGCGAATGCACCCGGCGCCGGTCAGCGGCAGTTCGCAACGATCCAGCAGTTTCGACTCGCCGTCCTTGGAGGCGTGGGTCATGGTGACGATGATGTTCTCGGCACCGGCGACCAGGTCCATGGCACCGCCCATGCCTTTGATCAGCTTGCCGGGGATCATCCAGGAGGCGATGTTGCCCTGCACATCGACTTCGAATGCGCCCAGCACCGTAAGGTCGACATGCCCGCCGCGAATCATCGCGAACGAGTCGGCGGAGTGGAAAATCGATGCGCCGCGGCGGGCTGTGACGGTCTGTTTGCCGGCATTGATCATGTCGGCGTCGACGGTCTGCTCGGTGGGAAACTCGCCCATGCCCAGCAGGCCGTTTTCCGATTGCAGCATCACGTCAATGCCGTCTGGTACGTAGTTGGCGACCAGGGTCGGGATGCCGATGCCCAGATTGACGTAGTAGCCGTCCTTGAGTTCGCGGGCGACCCGTTGTGCCATTTGTTCGCGGGAAAGTGCCATGGTGCAACTCCTTTCTCAGGCCTTGAGGGTGCGCTTTTCGATGCGTTTCTCGAAGCTGCCGAGGATCAGCCGGTCGACGTAGATACCCGGGGTGTGGATATGCGCCGGGTCGAGCTCGCCGGGCTCGACGATTTCTTCGACCTCCACCACCGTGATTTTCCCGGCGGTGGCCACCAGTGGGTTGAAGTTCTGCGCGGTATGCCGGTAGATCACATTGCCGAAGTGGTCGGCCTTCCAGCCTTTGACCAGGGCAAAATCACCGGTGATGGCTTCTTCAAGAATGTAATCGCGGCCGTTGAACTGACGGCTTTGCTTGCCCTCGGCCACCGGCGTGCCGAAGCCGGTGGCGGTGTAGAAGGCCGGAATCCCGGCACCGCCGGCACGCAGTTTCTCGGCCAGGGTGCCCTGCGGGGTGAGGTCGACTTCCAGCGCGCCACTGAGCAACTGTTGCTCGAACAGCGCGTTCTCACCGACGTAGGAAGAGATCATTTTGCGGATCTGCCGGTCTTCGAGCAGGATGCCCAGGCCAAACCCGTCGACCCCGCAGTTATTGGACACAACGGTCAGGCCACGGGTGCCCATGCGCTTGATCTGGGCAATCAGGTTTTCCGGTATGCCGCACAGCCCGAAGCCGCCACACAGCACGGTCATGTTGTCGGTCAGCCCTTCGAGGGCTTGCTCGTAGGTCGCCACTCGTTTGTCGAGTCCAGCCATGATGTCGGCCTCTGGTCATTGTTGTTGTCGTTGTCGCTGCAATGAACAGGCTAGTTGCTCTGTCACTTAATCGCGTTGTTGACATCTTCTGTCTTGGCGAATGATTTGTTAATTTTGTTTTTCTGATGGTTTGATAAGAAAGACAAAACAATGAACGTCAAACACCTGCGCGCCTTCGTGGCGGTTGCCGAATGCCTGAGCTTTGCCCAGGCCGGTGAGCGCCTGCACCTGTCACAACCGGCCCTGAGCCTGACGATCAAGGGGCTTGAAGAGTCGCTGGGAGGGCAGTTGCTGATTCGCACCACACGCAGCGTCAACCTCACCCCGGAAGGCGAAACCCTGCTGCCGCTGGCTCGCCAGTTGCTGGCTGACTGGGACAACACCGAAGAATTGCTGCACCAGCGTTTTACCCTGCAAATGGGCAAGGTTTCATTGGCGGCGATGCCTTCGTATGCCGGCAACCGTTTGCCGGGGGCCTTGAAGGTGTTCCGTGAACGTTACCCGCGGGTCAATATCGCGGTGCACGATGTGATCAACGAAGAGGTGCTGGAGATGGTCCGCCAGCGGCGGGTCGAACTGGGCATCGGTTTCGAACCGGAGCCTGGCCACTCACTGCATTTCACGCCGTTCTGCGTGGACCGTTTCGTTGCCGTGGTGCCTGCCGATTCCCCCTTGGCCGGATGTGCCGAGTTGCACTGGAGTGAATTGCTCAAAGAGGACTTCATCGCCTTGCAAAGACCTTCGGCGGTGCGCCTGCTGCTGGAGCAATCGGTGGCTGCGCAGCATGGACGGTTGGCGGTGGCCTTCGAGAGTCATCAGTTGGCGACAGTGGGACGGATGGTTGCCAGTGGTCTGGGCGTCAGCGCCGTGCCGGCACTGTGTATCGAGCAGATGCACGAACTGGGCGCCTGCTGCATCCCGCTGGTGGGGCCACGCATCGAGCGGCGCATTGGCCTGATGACCTTGGCCGACCAGCAATTGTCGGTGGCGGCCCAAGCCCTGCGTGAGGTGTTGATCGAACAGGCATCAATGCACCGATAGTCACTATCAGTTGCGGTGATTTCTGCTGGAAGCGGGGCGGGATTAACCTTTGTTCATTCCCGAATCGAACCTTCCAAGGAGGTCACCATGCACCGTTTTACTGCTCTTGCCCTGTTGTTCTCTGTTGCCGTGATCAGCGGCTGCTCGACCCACCATGCCGTCGAGCAACGGCCTTACAGCGCTGAAGAAACCCTGCAACTGGCGCTGGAAGACCTTAATCGTCGCGGCCTGTCGTTCGACGAATATCACGCTCGCAAGGCCCGGTTGCTGGCCAACCCGCAGCTGCAGCAAGTGCGCGAGTTTGACCACAGCGCCGAAGTCAATGTTGACGTGGGTGTCGTCAGCCGGGATCGTCAGGGCTAATGCGACTCTGACAGTTCCACTGATTTTCTGATTTGCGAAAACTGTACCGGTAAAACTTTCTTCTAGCTGTCCGTGTGTTTCCAGACGCCGTCTGGGTAGGGTGAGCGACCTGTCTCACTGGTTTGCACGGATTGCCGTATGTCTTTCGATCTGCTTCTGGCATTTGCCCTGTTTGCGCTGGTCTCCTCGATCACGCCGGGCCCTAATAACATGATGCTGCTGGCCTCGGGGGTGAACTTCGGTTTGCGCCGCACAGTGCCGCATATGTTCGGTATCAGTATCGGCTTTATGGTGTTGGTGCTGGCGGTAGGCTTTGGCCTGGGCAGTGTGTTCCAGAGCTGGCCATGGTTTTATACCTTGCTGCGGTATGTCGGCGGTGCGTATCTGTTGTACCTGGCCTGGAAGATCGCGACGTCCGGGCCGGTGGGTGACAACGGGCCGTCACGCGGTGAGCCCATGACGTTTTTTGCCGCTGCGCTGTTTCAGTGGGTCAACCCCAAGGCCTGGGTGATGGCAGTGGGGGCAATCACGACCTATACGCCGATGCAGGGGTATTTCACCAATGTGTTGGTGATCACTGCAGTGTTTGGTCTGATCAACCTGCCGGGGGTGGGGATCTGGGCGGGGTTTGGCAGCCTGCTGCGTAACGTATTGCGCGACCCGCGCCGGGTGCGGGTGTTCAATGGCGTGATGGCGTTGCTGCTGGTGTTGTCGTTGTATCCGTTGGTGGTGCAACACTGATCGTTTGGTGGTTTGGTGGTTTGGTGGTTTGAGTGGCGTGCATTCGCCGCAGCGGTGGTGGGTTTGAGTCACTTTCCGCTTTTACAGCGGGTCACTTTTGTCTTGGTGGCAATTAACCAAAACCGTTTGCTCCTGCCTTGGCCCCGCCCTTTGGCCGATTTGGCGGTCGGCGCGATGGGCGTCCTGCCCAGCGCACCTGCTCCTTACAGAAAGAGCAGCGGCTTCCCTGCCGGCTTTCCCACCAAATCGACACCTGCGTTCGGCCTGCGCCCAAGTCGCGTTCGGCGGCGTCTGTGAGATTGCATTTCAATTGGTCCGCGCATGACGTTGTCTCGTTGTCGTAGCTTTTGATCTTGATCTTGATCTTGATCTTCGAACGGAGATGGCACAGGCGCCGCAAATCGCGACTTGGGCGCTGGCCGAGGGTAGGCGTCGATTCGGGGGAGAAACCGACATGGATGTCGGTTTCAGGTGCGCTGGGCAGGGATGCCCATCGCGCCGGCCCCCGAATCGATGCCGGACGGAGGGAAGTTCGCCCGCAGGGCGGACCCAAGCCAGGAGCAATGCCTTTGGTTACTTTGGGCGAAACCAAAGTAACTCGCCCGTCAGGGGCGAAACCCGCAGTTCAGGCAACTGCGGCAATGATCTTTCATCGCCCGAAAGGGCAACGATCAAGCTACAGCGCCAGCTGCAAATGCGCGCCAACCGCCTTTTTGCGCGTGTGCAACCGATGCTGCAAGCCGCGTAGAAAATGCTCCAGCCCTTCATGGAGTCGCCCGGTCAGTACCTCATCCAGCACGCCGCCCTCAGGCACATCGCCGTAGCTGATCTGGCTGTCGATCGCGAAGATCCCGTGCAGGACCTCCTGGGACTTGAGCGCTGACAGCACCGGCTTGAGCGCGTAATCCACCGCCAGCATATGGGCAATACTGCCACCGGTCGCCAGCGGCAACACCACCTTGCCCAACAGCGCCCGCTCCGGCAACAGATCCAGCAGCGTCTTCAAGGCTCCGGCAAACGATGCCTTGTACACCGGGGTGGCAATCAACAACCCGTCCGCTTGGCGCACGGCCTCGATAAAGGCCTGCACCGGCGGGCTGTCAAAGCGCGCCCACAGTAGATCTTCAGCATTGAAGTCACGCACCCGTACGGTGGTGACATCCACGCCGTGGGCTTTGAGCCAGTTACCGGCATGTGCCAGTACCACGCCCGAACGCGAAGTAGGAGAGGGACTGCCTGAGAGTGAAACAACCAACATCGAGAGATTCCTTGCAATAAGCGTCCATACGCAAAGCAGCTTGTGTGCCAGCTTGCGAGACTCATTGCCACTGAGCTAACACAAGGCATTTCATGACCGCTGGAGGGTTGTTTGCAGGCTGGATTGGTGCTGGAGCAACACAGCAGTGTCGAAGCACTGTTGCCTCAGCAACACTTGCGCCTAACGCAATGCCCGGTCAGTTACGAAACGCCGCGCCGGTCTGCACGACACTCGCCGAGCCGAGCAACTGGCTGATGAAGCGGCTCCAGCGGGTAATGTTCGCCGGGCCTACGAACACCACATCCTGGGCCTTGAGTTCGAACTGGCGGGCCAGCAGGTACGCGGTAGGCTTCTTGGCGTTGAGGTGGTAGACCGTCGATTCGGCATTGGCCTGATTGTCCACGCCGCGAATCACATACACCGCATCACCGTCGGCGCTGTCCGGGCTCAGGCCGCCGGAGTTGCCCAAGGCTTCCAGCAAGGTCACCTGGGTGGTGCCGAATGACAGCACCTGCGGGTTGCGCACCTCACCCAGCACATAGATGCGGTTTTTCGAGTTGCTGTTCAGGTGCAGATGATCGCCGTCTTTGAGATAGATGCGCCCCAGTTGCGAGCCCTTGCGGTTGAGCGCGTCGATGTCGATCTGATAATCGGTGCCGTCACGGCGCAGGGTCAGGCTGGCCAGGTCGGCATCGCTGCTGTCGATGCCTGCGGTACTGACCGCCTGCACCAGGCTCAATGGAATATTGGTGATCGACTGTTGCCCTGGATTGCGAAACGAGCCGGACAGCAGCACCCGCTGGCTATTGTAGCGCAGCACCTTCACATCGACCTTGACCTCGGTGTACTGCGGTGACAGGCCCATGCGCAGTTGATCGCGGATCTGCCGCACGGATCTGCCGGCTGCCTGGATACGCCCGACATACGGGAAGTACAGAGTACCGTCGCCCTGGACTTCACGGGTATTGGCATCGAGCTGGTCTTGCGAGCCCGGCGCGGTCAGTTCCGGATGTTCGAACACGGTCACCAGCAAGGTATCGCCCGGCCCCACCAGGTACTCCGGGGTGGTGTAGTTCAACAGCTGCGCCGGTAGCGGCTTGCCATTGGCCAGGGCGACCTGTTGCTGCTGCGCCAGGCTCTGCGGGGTGATGTTGACCAGTCTGGCCTTGGGGCCGTCAGGGTCATCGGCTTCAACATCACTGAGGCTCATATGCTGGCCGGGAGCGAATGCGCAACCTTGCAGGAGCAGGGCAAACAGCAGTGCGGCGACGGGCGATCGATACATAGGGAGGTTTCCTTCCTGAGAATACGCGGTGGGGTGGGGTCAGAAGGCGTTCTTGTTGAGAAAGCCCTTGAACAGGGTCAGCAGGATGATTTTCAGGTCCAGCCACAGCGACCACTGCTGGATGTACTGCAGGTCGAACTCGACGCGCTTGCGCATCTTGTCCAGGGTGTCGGTTTCACCGCGCCAGCCATTGACCTGAGCCCAGCCGGTGATGCCCGGCTTGACCTTGTGGCGCAACATGTAACGGCTGACCTGCTTGCGGTATTGCTCGTTGTGCGCCACGGCATGGGGGCGCGGTCCGACGATGGACATGTCACCGCGCAGGACGTTGAAAAACTGCGGCAGTTCATCCAGCGAAGTGCGCCGCAGAAAGCCGCCCAGCGGCGTGACACGGGCGTCATTGCGGGTTGCCTGGCGGACTTCGTCGCCGTTTTCCTGGACGGTCATGCTGCGAAACTTCCAGACCATGATCGGCCGGCCGTCCAGCCCGTAGCGGCGCTGGCGAAACAGCACCGGGCCTTTGGAGGTGAGCTTGATCGCGGCGGCGATGACCAGCAGCGGCAGCGCGATCAACAGCAGGATCAGGCTGGCCAGGATCACGTCTTCGGCACGTTTGACCAGGCCCAGCGCTCCCTCCATGGGCGAGTCGAAAATGCTGATGGTGGGCAGGCCGTTGATGCTCTCGCTGCGCGCATGCAACAGCTCGAACGTGAACACATCCGGGATCAGGTACACCGAGACGGTGGTGTCGGACAGCCCGGTAATCAGCTCGCGCAGGTGGGGTTCGGCCTGGGTGATGTAGACCTTGTCGATGCGGCCCTGGCGGGCATCAATGATCAATTGCTCAAGGTCACCCAGCACCAGCAGCCGCGAACCCTTGCTGTCGAGGTCCATCTGTTGCGGATGGCTGTCATAGAAGCCCAGCAGTTTCAGGCCCATCCACGGCGCATCGGCAATCGAGCGGGCCAGGCTGGCACCGACCTGGCCGGTGCCGACGATGGCCACCCGGCGGGTATTGAAACCGTGTCGGCGCAAGGCGTGCAGGACTTGGCGAATCAGCACCCGATAACCGCACAGGGTCGCCAGCACCAGGGCGAACCAGGTCATTTGCTGAGGCGTTGGCAATGCCTGGCGGTCGAGCAACAGGTAATCCATCGAGAGCAAGCTGACAAAGCTCAGTGACCACCAGGTGAAGACCTTGGCCAGTTCGCCGAAAATGCGCTCGCCACGCCAGGATCCGTACAACTGGTGAAATTCGCTGAGCCAGTGAAAGCCCAGCACCGCCATGAGAATCTGCAGCCAGCTTTCGGTCGGCCCGAACAACGCTTGCTGCTGGTGTTGCCAATAGCCGATCAGCACGATGACCAGCAGATCCAGCAGGCGGTGGGCGACTGACAGCAGCGATTGATGGGCATGTAAGATGCCGCGAAGCGGAGTGTCCATGGTTCAGCCCTCAGACCGATTTGATCGGTACGACGCGGGCGGCCAGCTCGCTGTCAGGCGAAGCTGCTCGCCAGTCCAGCAGATTGGGGCGCTGTTGCCGGGCACTGGCCAGACGGGCGTCAACCAGGGCCTTGATCTGCTGTTCAAAGCGCTCCGTGGAAAAACGCTCGGCATTGAAGCGGCAGGCGCTGGCGCTGATCCGCCCCTGAGTGCTTTCGAACTGGCCAACGGCGGCTATCAGTGACGCGGCGTCCTGGCGGTCATACAGCACCCCGGTCGGGGTTGGATGGTCCAGCCCCAGCACGGTTTCCAGCACCCCGCCCTTGCCGTAGGCGATCACCGGGGTGCCGCAGGCCTGGGCCTCGACCGGGCTGATGCCGAAGTCTTCTTCGGCGGCAAACACAAACGCTTTGGCGGCGCGCATGTGCTCCAGCATTACCGCCGCCGGCTGGTAGCCGAGCAGCGTGACGTTGGGGGCGTTGATGGCCTGGCAGCGGGGCATTTCCGGACCGTCGCCGACCACCACCAGACGTTTGTCCGGCATGTTGGCGAATGCCTCGACGATCATCGGCAGGCGCTTGTAAGGCACCATGCGCGAGGCGGTGAAATAGTAGTCATCGCGCAGCCCCAGCGGGGTGTAGTGCAGAGTGTCCACGGGCGGATAAATTACAGTCGACGAGCGCCGGTAGGCTTTGTCGATGCGCGCGCCGATGAACGCCGAGTTGGCAACGAACTCATCGACCCCGGCAGCGCTGCGCTGGTCCCACATGCGGATGTAGTGCAGGACCATCCGCGCCAGAGTGCCCTTGAACCCCTTGTCGAGGCCTGACTCACGCAGGTATTGGTGTTGCAGGTCCCAGGCATAACGAATCGGTGAATGCACATAGCTGACGTGCAACTGATCCGGGCCGGTCAACACCCCTTTGGCGACCGCATGGCTGCTGCTGATCACCAGATCGTAGCCAGACAGGTCCAGTTGCTCGATGGCCATCGGCATCAGCGGCAGATAGCGCTGGTAGTGCTTGCGTGCACCGGGCAGTTTCTGGATGAAGCTGGTGGTGGCGACTTTGCCGCCCAGTTGGGCACGGTCCCGGTCGCTGAGGAAGTCGATCACGGCGAACAGATCGGCTTGCGGCCAGACCTTGAGCAGCGAGGCCAATACGCGTTCGGCGCCGGCGTAGGTCACCAGCCAGTCGTGGACGATTGCGATTTTCATGGGTCTTCCTTGAGCGGTGGCGAGTGAGCGGCGATGCGAACAGCGTGCAGCCGGATCTCAGGGCTGGGGGTCAGGTGCGCGGCAGGCTGCTGCGTTGCAGGCCAGGTTCGGGGAGCTGGTCGAGCCGTTGCGACAGCCGCAGCGCTGAGTGCCGCCAACTGAAGCGGGCAACGTTGGCCAGGCCCTTGCGACGAAGGAACTGGCGCAGATCCGCCTCATTGAGCAGCCGCTGCATGGCGGCGGCCATCTGCTGGACATCCAGCGGGTCGAAGTACAGCGCGCTGTCGCGCAGCACTTCCGGAATCGACGCGGCGCTGGACGCCAGCACCGGGCAGCCACAGGCCTGGGCCTCAAGTGGCGGGATGCCGAAACCTTCGTACAGTGAAGGAAACACGAATGCCGTGGCACCCTGGTACTGGGCGATCAGCTCGGCATCGTCGAGGCGGCCGAGAAAACGGATGCGTGGGTCGCGGCAGGCCAGTTGTTGCAGGTCCGGGTCAGCGAACAGGCTGTTGGCGCTGCCGACGATGTGCAGTTGCAGATCTGGCTGACCGCGCAGGCTCAGGAACGCCTGGATCATGCGCCTGAAGTTCTTGTGCAGATTGGGTGAGGAGACCGCCAGCAGGTAGGGCTGTTCCGGTTGGCTGGCGGCGGGCATGAACTGCTCGCTGACGGCGGCTGACAGAATCAGGATGCGCTCTTTGGGCAGCCGGTAAAATCCGGCTATTTCGCTTTTGGAGAACTCGCTGTTGGTGACCAGTGCGCGGACCCGTGACAGCAGGATCGGCATGATCGTCCGGTAGGCTGCGCGATAGCGCCAGCTGTAGCTTTGCGGATGGCGAACGTAGGTGATGTCGTGGTGGGTGGCAACCTGATTGCGGTAGAACATCGGGTTGCTGTTGCTCAGTGACAGCAGCAGCGGATTGCCGTTGCGGCGCAGGTACAGCGGCAGGTCAAGCTGTTCCCACAAATGGCCTTGGTGGCGGCCGATGCACTGCACCTGCAAGGCCTGGGCGCTGGCGTGGTTTTTGATACCGTGCGGGGCGACGAAGACCAGATCGTCGCGCAGTTGGCGCAGCGCCAGGCAGATCTGCTCGGCGTAGCGTTGCACACCGCAGGTGTCCTGGGTCAGAAAACGGGCATTGATAACGATCATCGCAGGGGCCTGCAAAGTGATGAAACGGATGAATGTCAGAGCCTTGACGGGCTGTGTCGCGGGCGTCAGATCGGATGTGGCTGGGGCAGGGCCATGCGCCCTTGCAGGGTCTGGATGAACAGGCGTTCGTAGCTGTCGAGCATCAACTCCAGGTCGAGTAGCGCGGCAACGCTGCTGCGCGCCTGAGCGCTGAGGCGGGCCAGTAGTTGCGGTTGCTGGTGCAGTTTGAGCATCGCCAGGCCCAGTGAGTCGGGGTCGTCCGGGCTGCACAGCAGGCCGTTGAGCTGGTCCTGGATGATCTCCGTCAGGCCGCCCATACGACTGGCGATCACCGGCCGCGAATGAGCGCAGGCTTCTACGGCGACCATGCCGAATGGCTCGCTCCAGGTCGAAGGCACCACCGCCACATCGATTCCGGCGTAGAACCGTTCCGGTTGCTGATAGCCGACAAAACGGATCCTCTCGCTATTGCCGGCCATGGCCTTGAAGCGCTGTTCATCGGCCACTTGGCCGCGCCCGGCGATATCGAGCGTGGCGTCGAACGGCAGGCGCTTGAACTGCTCGATCAGCCAGCCCACGCCCTTGGGCTCTGACAGCGTGCCCAGATAACCGAAGCGCAGCGGTGCTTGCGCACTGCGGCTCGGCGACCAGGCCGGCAAGGGCGCTGGAAACGGGCTGGCGTTATAGATCACCTGACAGCTCGCGCCCTTGAAGTAGCCATGGTTACGCAGCCGGTCGAGCATGAAGCGGCTGACCGCGACCACGCTGTCGACCTGCGTCGAGCGTTCGGCGTGCCCCTTGCGAAACTGCACGCACATTCCACAGCGCTGCTGGCAGTCACGGCCTTGCTTGAACATGGTGCTGCTCGGGCACAGCAGGTACAGGTCATGTAACACCTGAACGATGGGCAGGTTGTTATGGCTGATTTCATCCCAGGCCGAGACCGACCAGCCGGTGAGGTTATGGCAGACCACCAGGTCGGGTTGTTCGAGCTTGATGACCCGCTTGAGGTGCTCGCGCATGCCGCTGTTGTAGCGGTCACGCAGGTGCCAGCCAAGGCGTGCCAGCCGACCTGGACGGCGCTGAGTGAAGTGCCAGTAGAAATTGCGCAGGCCGGCGCGGTAGACCCTGACCTGATTGACCTCTTCCTGATACAGGCCGGCTTTGGCACCCGTGACCAGCACCCGTACGTTATGGCCGCGCGCCTGCAACCCTTCGACAGTGCGTTGCAGGATGATTTCTGCACCGCCGCCAATGTCCGGGGCATACAGGCTGCTGAGAAACAGAAGCTTCATAGCGGATAGGACCGGTTCAGGCCCAACAGCCCCGACTCGCCATCGGCAATCGCCTGTTCGAGCAGTTTCAGACGCGGGCCGGCATCGCAGCGGCGGGCGAAGACCCGCAGCAGGCGCAGGAACAACCAGCGATTGAGCTGGTAGAGCAACGGCGAACTGACCCAGATGTTCTTGTCAAACCAGGCCTGATTACGTGCACCGTAGTAGGCGCGCAGGTCGGAATCGCCGAGCAGGTAACTCTCGTAGACATTGCTGGTGCGTTGCTTGATGTTCCAGGAATGCTCCAGGTCGTCGAGCAGCGCTTCGGGCACCAGAAACAAGCGTCCGCCATTGGCGGTGATGCGCCAGGTGTATTCGTTGTCGTCGGCGTACAGCTTCAAGGCATCGAGCGGCAGACCGATCTTGCGGTACAGGCTGTGATGGGCCAGCAGACCGCCGTACGTGGCAAACGGCAGTTGCACCAGCGAAGGCAGGCCAGCACTGAGCCGTGGTCGTCCCCACGGCAAGCGCCGCCAGAGTTTGTACGGCACCTGAGCGATATGAAAACCCAGAAAGCTTGAGCGCTTCTGCAGGGCAAAACGCTGCGGCACGCCGGTGGCAATGTCGGCCTGATGGGTAGGGCGAAAGCCGAGCACTGCGGTGTTGTCGGCGTCGTGCGCCTGGATCAGGCGTTGCAGCCGGTCATGCAGCACTTCCACGGCATTGGGCGTCGGCGCATTGTCGTCGTCCATCAACCACAGGTACTCGCCACCGGCCTGCAGCGCGGCCTGAATCCCTATGGCATAGCCGTTGGCCGAGCCGGTGTTGTGCTCAAGGTGGATCACCCGAACCTGCTCGGGCCACTGTTCGGTCAATTTGTGCAGCGGCGCCGTCGAGGCGTTACTGACCACAATGACCCGCTCGATCAAGGGGTTTGCCAGCGAGCGGCTGATCAGCGTATGCAAATAGCTGTAGCGATCCCCGTAGGTCAGGGTCACCAGCGTGGTCTGCTTGGACATGGGACATTCCGTTGTAAAGGCGAGGGTGGTGATTTGCCTGTAGGAGCGAACTTGCTCGCGAAGAGGCAATTGCAGTCACGACATTTGTGGCGCCTGGCCAATAGCATTCGCGACCAAGGTCGCTCCTACAGAGAAGCAATCCAGCCGACAAATCCGCAGGCTTCAGGCCGGTACACGCGCCAACTCGTTGAGCGGCAGGACGACCCGGTGCTGGCGCTGCATCAGGTTAAGCAGGATCACGGCCCGTTCGGTGCCGTCGAAGGCCAGAAAAATGGCTTCCACGTCACAGAAGCTGCGGCTGCGGATCAGCACCGGGTCACCTTGGTTGAAGCTTGAGTGCGGTGTCTGACCGGCCAGGCGCTGGCGGATCTGTTCGATCAGTTCATCGCTTACCGGGGTCGGCTGGCTACCGAACGTCACGATTCGCGACACGCCACGGGTGGAGCGAATCGGGTACCAGTTGTCCTGCATCTGGTCCATGCGGATGAACAGATAGCCGGGAAACAGGGTTTCGGGGCGGGCCGTGTTATTGGTCAGCGGCTGATAGCACTCGAACTGCTGGCGCTGCAGATGCTCCAGGGCACGGGCTTCCTGGCGTGGGCGGGTCTGGATCAGGTACCAGCGGGCGGGGACGGCGAGAGTCGTCATGCAATCACTCCCCGGCAAGCTGTGAGCTGAACGGCACGATATCGGCGTCCATGCACGGGTCGTTGGCAGCACCGCCCTCACTCACACTGAAGTTGCCGAGCAGCGCCTGCACCTGCTCGACGCTGTTGAACATCAGCACATCGATGATCGACAGGTTGGGCACGAACTCATGCTTGAGCTGTGCATAGCTGATCGGGTTCATGGTGAAGAAGCGCAGTTGCAGGCCGTTGCGGGCGAAGCGCTCACGGTCGTACAGCTCAAGGCCGCCAATCGGATTGAGGAAGGTGCCTGCCGAAAAGGTGTGGGCGATGTTGATGACCCGCTCCTGCTTGTCCGTGCAGGCGCTAAGGGTGAGGTTTGAGCCGCGCAGGATCGGCGTGCTGATCTGTAGGTAAGCGCAGATTTCACGCAGGGCGTTTTCTGCATACAGGGCCAGATTGTGTTGGGGGAAGCGGATCAGCCGCTCCAGCAGCGGCATGATCTCACTGAAGTAAGGTGCCTTGCGGTAGCTGTGAACGAGCAGGTTGACCAGCCGCGGCGCGTCGTTCTCGAAAAAACTGTCGGCCAGTTGGCGCTGCATGATGGGCAGCTCGAAGCGGTCCTTTTTGACTGCAAAAGTCATCAGCCGTGGCTGGCCTTCGCAGAGGATACGGTTACGGTTGACCCAGCCGGCGCGGATGTATTGCAGGTCATCGCCCAGTACGAATACATCGGCGGTGGCGATGAGCTGGAAATAGCCCAGATAGGGAAACAGGTACGGCTGCATCATTGCGATGGTCCTGGTCATGGTAAAGCTCCTTGTTCGTCGCAGGCCGGTTTATTTTTGAACCGGGTGGTAGCTGTAGCCGTAGGTCGTGCAGTCGTATTCGGCGGTGGAGGCCTTGCGCACCACTGCGTTGAAAATCGCGCCCTTGATGACGATGCCGTTCTGGTTGAGGCGGCGTTTGCAGGCTTCCAGTTCGCGGGTGGTGGTCAGGCCGAAACGTGCCACCAGCAGGCAAGTGCCGGCCTGGCGGCCGACCAGGGTGCCGTCGGTCACGGCGAGGATCGGCGGGGTGTCGATGATGATCAGGTCGTACTGCGGCGATAGCTCGCCGAGCATCCGGTTGAAGTTGTCGTGCATCAGCAATTCCGACGGGTTGGGCGCCGCGAAGCCACAGGAAATGAAGTCCAGGTGACGGACTTCGGTGTGATGAATGACCTCGGTGTACTTGAGCCTTGCTGCCAGGGTGTCAGACAACCCGTGGCGCGGTTGCAGGCCCAGTACCTTGTGCAGGTAGCCCCTGCGCATGTCGGCGTCGATCAGCAGGACCCGCTTGCCGGTCTGGGCAATGATCACCGCCAGGTTGGCGGAGACGAACGACTTGCCGGCGCCGGGCAGGGGGCTGGTGATCATCAGCACATTGTTGCGCGCTTCGAGCATCGCAAAATGCAGGCTGGTGCGCAGGCTGCGCAAGGATTCCAGGGCCAGTTCTTCCGGGGCGCGGGTGCTGAGCAGGCGCGACTCGCGGGGCAAGCCCGCCGCGTTGGCGGTTTTATCCAGACGCTCTTGCTGGCGCGAGAACGGCAGCGAGGCGTACACCGGCATGCCGAGGTTTTCGATCAGGTCGGGGTTTTCGATGCCGCGATAGAACGCCTGGCGGATAAAAATGATGATCACCGCCAGCAGGGCGCCACACAGGGTGGCGACCAGCACCAGCAGTTTCTTCATTGGCTTGACGGGTTTCTCGATATTGGTGTCGGCATTGTCGATGATGCGTACGTTGCCGATGCTGCCGGCGCGCAGGATGTCCTGTTCCTGGCTCTTGTTGAGCATCAGGGTGTAGGTCTGACTGATGACCTGCATGTCGCGGGTCAGGCGCAACAGTTCTTGCTGTGACTGGGGCAGGCTGTCGATCTTTTTCAGCAGGATCTGCTTCTGGCCTTCCAGTTGGCCGATCTGGCTCATCAAGCTGCGGTAGGTGGGGTGCTCGCGGGTGTAAAGACGCTCCAGCTCGACGCGTTTGAGCTTGAGCTCCGAGAGCCGGTTGTCCATCTCCACGACCTGATCGAGCACGCCTTTGGTTTCAATGGACAGGTCCACCGAGCGGGCGCTGGTCTGGAATTTCTGCAGAGCGGTCTCGGCTTCTTCGAGTTGCTTGCGCACCATCGGCAATTGCGAGCGAAGAAACTCCAGCCGCTGCGCGGCTTCGGCCGAACTGCGCTCGACATTCTGGCGCACATACAGGCGGCTGACCTCGTTGAGAATGCGGTTGGCTTTCTCGGCGTCCGGGTCTTGCAGAGAGAGGTAGATGATGCCCGAGTCTTTGCCGGCCTCGATGATCTTCAGGCGATCCTGCCAGAGCAGCGCGCTGCTCAGGGTGCGCTGACGCGACACGCTGAACTCGGTGCCGGGACGGGCGTTGAGTTCGGCGACCTGCATGATCACACCATGGCCCAGGCTGGTGCGTCGTACCGCGCCATTGAGCAGCAGATTGCCGTCGGCGTCATACAGGCTGTACTCACCGGTTTTGCCGGCCACCAGTTTCAATGCCTCACCCAGCAACGCCTCGGGCACTGTGAGCTGGAAAATATCGAGCTTCTCCCCGCCCCATGCATAGCGGTCCAGGCCAAACAGCGGTTCGGCCAGTTGCCCCTGATACTCCGGCTGGAAATTACGCGCCAGCCAGGCGCCGATGACCGGCACGTGGTCGGGGGTTGCCTCGATGTTCAGGCGCAGGTCATCGACCACCTTGACCAGCAGCGCGCGGGATTTGATCAGCTCGATCTCGGTGGTGGCCTGGGAGGCCGACATCGGTTTGTTGCTGACCTCCGGCACGCCTTCGATACCAACCTTGCGCGGTTCGATCTGGATCATCGCCGAGGCCTGGTACACCGGTGTGGCGAGCACCACGTACAGTACGCCGAGCACGAAGAACATGCCGGTCAGCCAGAAAATCAGGCGCTTGTGGTCGAGCAACAGGTGTAACAGGGTGGTCAGGTCGATCCGGGTGTCCTGGTAGTGGTCCAGGGTGGAGCGGTTCATGACAGTCATTGGTTCGGATCTCCTGACTGAATATAAGGAAGCCAGTCATCGACGCAGCGCGACAGATGCGTGTAGGTCTGTTCGAACGCCGCTCTGGGGCGCTTATAGGGGTCGACGATTTCTGCCGCGTGCTGCCACTGGCCGATCAGGAAGGTCTTGCCGCGCACCTCCGGGGCCAGACGAAACAGACTGGCCAGGTGCGGTTGCTCCATCGACAGGATCAGGTCGGCACGGCGCAACATTTGCCGGTCCACCTGCTGCGAGCGATGGCCGGGCAGCTCAAGGCCGTGAAGGTCCAGTACTTCCCTGGCCAGGCCATCGATCGGTGCGCCGGTCAGCGCGTGCAGGCCGGCCGAGCGGATCGAGATCGGCCGGTCTGCCAGCCGGTCACGCAGAATGGCCTCGGCCATGGGGCTGCGGCAGATGTTGCCGACGCAGACCACCAGCAGTTCACTGAACATGGGCTTTGGCCGGTTGTGGACGCAGGCGCCGGCCAAGGTTGACAACGAAGTTGCGTGCCACCCGCAGCAGGGCCTGGACCTTGTGGCGCGGCGACAAGGCAGACAGCGACAGGCAGACACTCTGGATCAGGAAGTGCTCATACAGCGCCTGGTTGCCGAGGCGGTGGTAGTAGTTGGCCAGGCTTGAGCTGGTCTGCAGGCTCATGTGCAACTTGCGCTTGTCGCTGCGCATCGAAAAGATCCCGCCAGGGTGCAGGCGGTAGGCCGCCGGTTTGATTTGCGCCATGAACTTGCCTTTGCCATAGGCGCCGAGCAGCGACCACCAGCACAGGTCGTTGAGCGGTGCGACGCGCATCTGCAACTCTGGCGGCATGCTGCTCAGCACATTGCGAAAACAGGTGGTCAGGGTCGATATGGGCCGGGCCTTTTGCAGCTCCAGCGCAGTGGCATCGCCGCGCAATTTACCTTGCAGTTGCACGCCGTACTGGCCCTTGTCATCGAAGGCAATCGCGTCGTGGTAGGTGATCACGTAGTCGGGGTGGCGCTCCAGAAAATCCACCTGCAACTGCAGTTTGCGCGGGTCGGTCCAGTAGTCATCACCTTCACAGAACGCGATATAGCGGCCCCGCGCTTTGACAAACAATTCGGGCACACAGGGCTTGCCGAGCCGAAACTGATTTTCGCTCTGATAAAACGGCCGGATGATGTGCGCATAGCGCTCGGCGTATTGCGCGATGATCCGCGCGGTGTTGTCAGTCGAGGCATCGTCGTTGATGAGGATCTCGAAGTTGAAATCGGTCTGCTGCGCCAGGAATCCATCCAGGGTCTGGGCGATGAACGCTTCCTGGTTATAGGTCGGGCAGACAATGCTCAACAACGGTGGCTGGGACGATTCGTGGCGCGTATGACGGGCAATGGCATCCATGGCTCAGGTACTCGGTTTGCTCAACGTTAGATAGATCTTGTGCAGCAGCGGGCGATGACTGAGGGTCACCGGCAACAGGGTCAGCAAACCGCTGAGCGCCAGCGCAAGGACCACGCTGAAACGATCAGGGCCGGCAATCAGTTCGAACAGCGGCGCACTCAGCGTCAGGCCGAGCAAGGTCATCAGGCTGATCCGCAGCAGGTCGCGCAGCCACGGCCCATGCAGGGCAGGCGCCAGGCGGCGGTGGACGATCAGCGGCCAGATCGCCAGTGACACCAGACGCAGGCCGGCCCAGCTCAGCGCTGCACCGAGCACGCCCAGTTCATGGATGGCCCAGACCGTCAGCGGCACGCTGATGACGGCGCAAACCAGGCTGTAGGTGACGTGCAGGCGGATCTGCCCGTAGGCGTATTGCAGGTAAAACTGAAAGCCGCTGATGGCCATGATCGCGCTGCCCAGCACGTACCAGCCCAGCACCGGCTGGCTCCAGCGGGCGGCCTGCAGGTCGCCGGTCCAGGCATAGATCAGCGCCTGGCCATGCAGGGCGATGATCCCGGCCAGAGGAAACAGCAGGGTGCAGACAAACCGGTGGGCATCAAGAAACAGCCGGTGCATGTCCGCTTCGCGGTTCTCGGCCATCAACCGTGCCAGGCGCGGCAGCAGGGTCTGCACCAGCGGGTTGGTCAGGGTCAGCAGGCCGGTGGCGATCAGTGCGATCAGCGCGAAGTAGCCGTATTCATCGAGCGGCAGACGCTCGGCCAACAACACCTTGTCCAGTTGGGTCAGCACGATCCACAGGATCGCGGTGAACGACAGGCTGGCGGCGAACGGCATGAGCGGCCTGACCAGCGCGGCATCGAAACCGGCCAGGCCGGCAGGCATTTGCCGCCAGGCGCGCACCGCGAACAGCAAGCTTTCCAGCAGGCTGACCAGCACCTGGAACAGGAAAAAATCGCGTACCTCTTGCGACCACAGGCTGACCAGCAGCAGGGCGCCGAAGTAACGCAGGGTCGCGACCAGCACATTGGCGGCGTTCAGCCAGGCGTGCTGTTCCAGGCCCTGTAGCCCGCTGCGATAGAGGGTCGCGTACAGGCGCAGCGCGATAATCACGCCCATCAGGCTAATGCAGTCGCTGACAGTCTGCGCCGAGAGCACTTGTGCGTTCAGCCATTGGCTGGCCAGCCACGCACTGACCAGGTGCACGGCCAGCGCGCAACCGACGGTCAGCGGCACGAACAGCAGCTCGAACGAGCGCAGCAGCCGCCCGCTTGCCTGGCGACCGGCAGCGTCTGCCGGTTGTTGGGTGACGGCGCGTACCAGGCTCGGTGACAGGCCGGCGTCGAGCAATTGCAACCAGGCTTGCAACACCGTGAAGAAGCCGATCAGGCCATAGGCCTCTGCCCCCAGATGCGCCAGGTAGAACGGCATTACAGCAATGCCGACCAGCAGCACGTAGGCTTGCCCGGCATAGTTGAACAGCGTATTGCGCATGACCGACATGGCTGTCACCCGACCTGGGCCACGGCGGAGCCGGCAGCCTCTGGACTGCAGGTTTCGAGCAGTGTCTGAATCACTTGTTGCTGATCTTGCGGGTGCAGGCCTGGGTAGATCGGCAGGCATAGCAC
This sequence comes from Pseudomonas sp. 21LCFQ010, assembly GCF_024129905.1. NCBI lineage: Bacteria > Pseudomonadati > Pseudomonadota > Gammaproteobacteria > Pseudomonadales > Pseudomonadaceae > Pseudomonas > Pseudomonas sp. 21LCFQ010. Next base: position 36,667 of record NZ_JAMYDZ010000038.1, read on the forward strand.
CCGCTCGCTCAGGGCGCGGGCGATGGGTTGGCCGGCTTGTGGCTGGAGATATTCCAGCGTGTCGAGGCTGGGGTAGAAGTAACGGCGCGGATTGATGCCGTTGGCGTTGAGCGCCGTACGCGCCTTGAGCAGTTGCTGCTCGTCGCGCAGGGCCACCGGGAAGTAGCTGTTGTTCAACTGGCTGTCGGCCTGGGCGCTCTGCAGGTCCATGTAGTCGCGCAAGCGGCTGTTATAGCGCCAGGCGATTTCGGCACGGGCTTCAAGGATGTTGTCGATATCGTCGAGGATGCACAGGCCCATGGCGGCGGAGAATTCGTTGAGCTTGGCATTGATGCCGATGCCCTCGATGCGGTCGACATTGGCGATGCCGAAGTTGCACAGCAGCATGACCCGCCGCGCCACCTCGTCATCGTCAGTGACGATGGCGCCGCCTTCGATGGTGTGAAACAGCTTGGTGGCATGAAAACTCAAGGTGCTGATGTCACCCCAGCGGTACACCGATTGCCCGGCGTGGCGCACCGCGAAGGCATGAGCACCGTCGTAGATGACTTTCAGGTTGCGCCGGCGGGCAATGCGGTCAATCGCCTCGACGTCACACGGGTTGCCAAACACATGGGTGGCAACGATGGCGCTGGTGTCGGCTTCGATGGCTTGTTCGATGTGCGCCGGGGAGAGGTTCCAGGTCTGTGGGTCGATATCGGCGAATAACGGGCGGATGCCTTCCCACTGTAATGAGCTGGTGGTGGCGACGAAGCTGAACGGGGTGGTGACGGCACTGCCGGTCAGGTTCAGTGCGCGGTAGGCGATTTGCAAGGCCAGGGTGCCGTTGTTGGTGAGGATCACGTGACGCACGCCCAGGTAGTCGCGCAGCCGGGCTTGCAGTTCCATCAGCAGTGGCCCGTGATTGGTCAGCCAGCCACGGCTGTAGATCCCTTCGACGTAGCGCTTGAACTTGTCGATGTCGCCAAGGTACGTCTTGGTCACGTTAATCATCTGAACCTCCGTGTTGTCGGGCTGAAGAAGCGTCAGGCGTGAGGGCCTGAGCGCTGACCCGCATGGCCCGGCGTTCGGTAATGCGCCGGATCAGACGGGTAATGAGGCTGCCGTGGTGCGGGTCGCCGAAGTGCAAAATGGCGGTGGCGCGGATAACGCCGGGGCTGCACGGCTGGTTGGCATGCAGCGATCGGTAGCCCCAGAACAGGTAAATGCTGCCGGGGACCAATTGCACGATCAGCGGCTTGAGCCAGCCCAGGCGGATTGCCCATGCCAGCAAGCTGCGGGTTATGGCGTTTTGCAGCAGCATCTTGTGCAGCACATTGACCAGCAACGAACGCGAGGCGCTGCGCAGGTTGGGAAACATCATCAGGTCGCCACGCTGCTGGCCTTCATCCGGGATGTAGATGGGGATGAGCACCGTGACCAGGCTGGCATCGAAGTGAAAGCAGTTCGACTCCCGACGCCCTTGGTTGCCTTGCACGCAACGCAAGACCGGAAAGATGCTCTGGCCTACGCTTTGCTGGCCGGCAGCCAGGCAGTAAAGGTCGGCGAGCAATTGTTGCAGGGTCGGGCTGGAGCACATCTGCAGCAGTGAACAACCTGCCAGTGCCTGGTCTCCATGACAGGCGAAATACTCCCCGGCATGCCGCTGGGCCTGCTGGTCGGTAAAGGCGCGCAGTTGTGTCAGGTCATCGTGGCTCAACAGATTCTCGATACAGGCGTAGCCCTGAGTATCAATGCTGCGGGCCAATTGTCTGATCGGTTCAGAAACAGCTGCAAAAGTAGACGGCATTCGTTCACACCTCTGGGTAGGAGGAGGCGAAAAACCAAATACATTGGCGCCATGGCCTGGTTCATCGAGCATTTGTCTGGGCACGCTACCGCCCGAAGCTCAATGCTTCGGGGGGAGGCGTGAATAGGTGTAACCAGTCCTTGTCAATCGCTCAGAAATGTCCGAGCAATGGGAAAACTCCAGGCAAAGCTACCGCCACACCGAACAGAGTCAGCAGTTCAATAAGGGGTATGCGAGTTGACAGACATCCAGTGGCGCCAATAGCACCCTGGAAACAACCGGAATACGGGAATACAACCATGTAGGGGTCAATACGACCACATCAATGCAATGCTCTGTGGCATTGGCATACAAGCCAGGTGTGGTCAGACAGACCTATATATTGGGGCCGTCTGAGGATCTGTCAAATTATTTCGTCAAAATCCTGTTTTGTTTCTGATAAAAAACATGACTTTCAGGTAACCGATTGATTTTAAAGGTGTCAAAAAACATGTGTTGTTTTTTTGGCGCCCCTGTGTCGACTTTTAACTGTCCGGTTTACTGCCGGTTTTATTGATGACTTGACAGTCTTGCGGTACGCCTTGAATCGGTCTGTTGATCAAGTTGGCGGGATAATGAGTATTTTTATATGTGATTTGGTTATTAATTAATTCAAATTAATAATTTTTAGTTCTATTCGGTCTGGTGCATCATGAACCCATGGTTAGATGGGTCGGGTATCACGCAACCTCTGTAACGTGAGCCGGCCCAGGAAACGATCTGCCGAGCCAGATCGTGCATTCTAGAGGGATGTTCATGAGCGATAACGCACTGTATTTCGATTATGCCGCCACCACGCCTGTGGACGAGCGGGTCATTCAGGTGATTGTTTCGTGTCTGGGCCAATCAGGCACCTTTGGTAATCCGGCTTCCAGTTCTCACCGGTTCGGGCAGGCAGCACGGCAAACGGTCGAACTGGCCCGCCAACAGGTCGCGACACTGGTGGGCGCCAGCGCCGGCCAGATCATCTGGACCTCCGGGGCCACCGAATCCAACAATCTGGCACTTAAGGGCGCAGCGCAAGCCTGGCGTCAGCGCCAGGGTCGCGCCGGCGGGCATATCATCACCAGCCAGATTGAGCACAAAGCCATTCTCGATACTGCCCAATACCTTCAGGGGCAGGGCTTTGAGGTGACTTACCTGGTCCCTGACGCGGACGGGCTGATCACTCCCGAGGCGGTCAGCGCCGCGCTGCGTGAAGACACGCTGCTGGTCTCGCTGATGCTGGTCAACAATGAACTGGGCACGGTCAATGACATCGCCGAGACCGGTCGCCGGGTGCGCGCCCATGGCGCCTTGCTGCACGTCGATGCGGCTCAGGCGGCGGGCAAGTTGGCGATTGATCTGAGCGTACTGGAGGTCGATCTGATGTCGTTTTCAGCGCACAAGATTTACGGGCCCAAAGGTATCGGCGCGCTGTATGTCGGACCGCGTGCCGAGCAGCGGGTACTGGCGCAGATTCACGGTGGCGGCCATGAGCAGGGCTTGCGCTCCGGTACTCTGGCGACCCACCAGATTGCCGGAATGGGCAGCGCTTTCGCTCTGGCTGGCGAACATCTGGAGCAGGAGATCGCCGACACATGGCAGTTGAACCGGCGCTTGTGCGAGCTGCTGGCAGACGTTCCAGGGCTGGTCATTAACGGCAGCCGCGAGCAACGTATACCGCATACCTTGAGCTTGACCTTCACTCATCTGGACCTGGATGTCGCCGCACTGGGGCAATCGTTGGCGTTTTCTTCGACCTCGGCGTGCAATTCGGCCAGCAGCGCTCCGTCCCATGTCTTGTCGGCGCTGGGATACGATGCGCAGCGCGCTGCACAGACCATCCGCCTGAGCCTGGGACGTTTTACCCAGGCGGCGGATATCGATCGGGCCGCCGGGCTGATTCTCGGTGCATTGCGGCCGGCGCCGTTCTGGGCGGTTGCCCACGCCTGAGCGTGAGGCTACAGAATCGGCGAGCGCAGCCATTTGGTAGACACCCTCTGAGACCTGCTCCATTATCTGACCTGAATCGAACGGGTCAGCAGGAGTAGCAATGAGTACACAAACCCATGCCAAGGGAGTGGCGGCGCAACGTCTGGCCAGCGCGCGGGCGTTGATGAGTCGTGAAGGAATCGACGCGTGGTTGGTGCCGTCGGCTGATCCGCATCTCTCTGAATACCTGCCGGGCTACTGGCAAGGCCGGCAATGGCTTTGCGGATTCAACGGTTCGGTTGGCACGCTGGTTATCACCCATGATTTCGCCGGGTTGTGGGTCGACAGTCGCTACTGGGAGCAGGCCGAAAAGGAGCTGGCTGGCAGTGGCGTCGAACTGGTCAAACTGTTGCCCGGCCAGCAAGGCCCGTTGGAGTGGCTGGCTGATCAGGCGGTCGCCGACAGTGTGGTAGCGGTCGACGGCACGGTGCTGGCGGTGGCCTCTTCGCGGGCGCTGGCCAGCAAACTCTATGACCGTGGTGCCCGCCTGCGTACCGATATGGACCTGCTCAACGAGCTGTGGCGGGATCGCCCGGCGCTGCCGGCCAACCCGGTGTATGAGCATTTGCCGCCCCAGGCCAGCGAGAGCCGTCGCGACAAGATCGAGCGGTTGCGCAAGAGCATGCTCGAACGCGATGCCGACTGGCATTTCATTGCGACCCTGGATGACATCGCCTGGCTGTTTAACCTGAGGGGTTCGGATGTCTCCTATAACCCGGTGTTCATCTGTTTTGCGCTGATCGGACCGAACAGCGTCACGCTGTTTGTCGCAGGCGACAAGGTCAGCAAGTTTGTGCGCGAAAGCCTGGAGCGCGACGGTGTGTCGTTACTGGAGTACACCCAGATTGGTGCGGCCTTGCGTGAAGTGCCGGGCGATGCGCGGTTGCTTTTGGACCCTGCGAAGGTGACCTGCGGTCTGCTCGACTATCTGGATGCACAAGTCAGTCTGGTCGAAGCGCTGAACCCGACCACCCTGTTCAAGGCGCAGAAGAACGCTGAGGACACGCGGCATATTCGTCGAGTCATGGAGCAGGACGGCGCAGCACTGTGCGAATTCTTTGCCTGGCTGGACGGTGTGCTGGGGCGTGAGCCGGTCAGTGAGCTTGATATCGATGAGCAACTGAGTCTGGCCCGTAAGCGTCGTCCTGGTTACATCTGCCCCAGCTTCGCCACGATTGCCGGATTCAATGGCAATGGGGCCATGCCGCATTACCGCGCTAGCGAGGCGGCGTTTGCGCAGATCGAAGGCGATGGCCTGTTGCTGATCGACTCGGGTGGTCAGTATCTGGGGGGCACCACCGACATTACCCGGATGGTTCCTGTCGGTCGGCTGAGTGCCGAACAGAAGCAGGACTGCAGCCGAGTACTCAAGGGGGTGATTGCCCTGTCACGGGCGCATTTTCCCAAAGGCATCCTGTCGCCTTTGCTGGACGCGATTGCGCGGGCGCCCATCTGGGCTGATGAGGTGAACTATGGTCATGGAACCGGGCACGGGGTCGGGTACTTCCTGAACGTTCATGAAGGGCCGCAAGTGATCGCCTACCAAGCACCGGCGACGCCGCAGACCGCCATGCTGCCGGGCATGATTACCTCCATTGAGCCAGGTACTTATCGGCCGGGGCGGTGGGGCGTGAGAATCGAGAATCTGGTGATTAATCAGCCGGCGGGGCAAAGCGAGTTTGGTGAGTTCCTGCGTTTTGAAACCCTGACCCTGTGCCCGATCGATACCCGTTGCCTGGAGCTGGGTATGCTCAGCACTGAAGAAAAAGGCTGGCTCAATGCCTACCATGCTCACGTTAACGAGCGCCTGAGCCCCTTGCTGCAGGGAGCTGGGCTGACATGGTTGAGGGCGCGTACTGCCGCTGTCTGAGACAGCGGCACCGCCAGACTAAAGGCGGGGTTTCTTGCAGATGATGATCATGCTGCGGCTGGTGTAGCCGGCTGGATTGATGCCGAAGGGGTAATCGCCTGGATCTTCGACGGCATCGCCAGACTTGGCGATGACTCGGTACTCGGTCGACTCGCAGACATTGGTCGCTTGTTCGTAGCACCTGTCCCAAGAGGATGACAGGCCCGAGCAATTGATATGAATGCCGCGCTTGGTCTTCTTGACCGGTGCGCTGGTGGCTGCGCAGCCTGCCACGGCCACGAGCGCCAGTACGATAACGATGTATTTCATCCCGCTCCTTAACCGGTCACCTGGTTGAGCCTGCATTGAAGCTGGCGTGGACATTCGATGGCTTTCACCGTGGTCAGTTCACCCCATATGAATGAACCGTACCAGAGATGGCCTAAACATGTCTCATGTGCGAGGTAAATACCAGCCCTGCATGCTCAGCACTCAGTCAGCTGGTACCAGTTTGGGCTGGTCCGGGGCCGTCGACAGCGTGACGCCTATAGAAGCCAGGATAATCGCGCCGATGGCCAGCCATTGCAGCAGTGACAATTGCTCATGGAGAAAGACCATGCCGGAAAGCGCGGCAAATACCGGCTCCAGACTGGCCAGGGTGCCAAAGGTTCGCGCCGACATGCGGGTCAGGGCGACCATCTCCAGACTATAAGGCAGGGCTGTGGAGAGGATGGCCACTCCGATGGCCGCAGGCAGTAGTGATATATCCAGTAATGCAGAGCCGGCATGCGCGATACCGAACGGGGCAACGAACATCGCGGCCACAATTACCCCAAGTGCGGCAGTCTGCACGCCGTTATGCTCACCGGCCTTCTGGCCGAACACGATATAAGCTGCCCAGCAGGCGCCGGCACCCAGTGCGCAGGCGGCGCCGAATGGATCAAGGCTGGCGGCTGACTCGCTACCCGGTATAAGCAGCAGCAAGCCAAGAATCGCCAGGCCGATCCAGAGAAAGTCGACCAGCTTGCGTGAAGCGAGCAGCGCCACAGTTAGCGGGCCGGTAAGTTCCAGTGCCACGGCAATACCTAGCGGTACGCTGCGCAACGACATATAGAAGAGCAGGTTCATGCCGCCCAGCGCCACGCCATAAAGAATAATGGCCGGAATGGATTGGGCGGTAAGACGCGCACGCCAGGGGCGCAGCACCAGGATCATGATGATGGCGGCGAATATCAGGCGCAGAGTCGTTGTGCCTTGTGCGCCTACAGCAGGAAAAAGACTCTTGGCCAGGGATGCGCCGGTCTGGATCGAAGCCATCGCGATCAACAGCAATCCCAGCGGGAAGAGTAGGGGGGCGAGGCTACGGGATGAAGTGGTCATGACAGGCTCGAACAGGATAAGGATGGATCACTGATGAGCATGATGCGTAACAATGCAGAAGTGCGCAATATAATGCGCAATTATTTAATTTTGAAACAAAATGGAATTAACGGTTGACGGGGTTTCAGATGTCCTTATAATGCGCACCACTTCCAACGCGGAATGAACGAGAAACTCCTTGGTAATCAACGAGTTAGCAGTTCAGAAAGGGTTGGAGGCGGTGCGAGCCTCGTGGCTCCGGCGGTGAAAAAGGCAGTTGACAGCAACTTAGGATGCTGTAAGATTCGCCTCCCGCTGACGAGTTAATCGAAAGATGCTCGGCGCGCTGTTCGGTTCTAGCGTTTCGAAGTTTTGAATGAGTTTGAAGCTTCTGAAAATAAACGCTTGACAGAACAAGAGGTTGGCGTAGAATGCGCGCCTCGGTTGAAGCGAAAGGCTCAACCAACCGCTCTTTAACAATTGAATCAAGCAATTCGTGTGGGTGCTTGCGCTGTCAGACTGAGAGTCAACAGATTATCAGCA
>NZ_JAMYDZ010000039.1:0-42260 GCF_024129905.1 Pseudomonas sp. 21LCFQ010
TGCGCCCGTGAGGGCAGATAACCAAGGCGTTGCCTTGGTTATCTAATAATCAGCGGCTGAAAATCGGGCCTTTCGGCATCCTCAAGCCGTCCATTTCCGGCTGATGGGCAACTTGTTCGGAGTTTCCCTAGAAAGCTCATACCCGTCTCTAGATAAAAACCTATCTGAACTCAGTAAGCTCTCGATGCTGACTCTCATTCACCCTCTCCCAGCTTTTGATTTTTCTTACCGAGAACTCTCTCTTGCATTGCAACCACTGCAATACCCGCCTGCTCTTTGATGCGCCTACTGTTGTACCTAGCAGGCATCTGGGATGTCTGAGTCCACCCCAAGAGCTTGGCGCGGAGTTGCTGCTCTTTCTCGGGAGACACTCCATTTGCATCCATGATTTTAGAGAAGTCATAGTTCCAATGGTGCCTGAGGGCATGAGCATGAATACTTTTGAAGTCTGAAGCCGACGCCGCAAGTTGTGACATGAATTTACCGAATCCAGAATTTGACAGAGGTTGGCCTTGAAAACGACCAGCCTTATGGGTCACAAATAGGTAACCGTGTTTATTTGACCCCGGCACCTCAGTACGAAATTTTTGGATATAGAGCATAACTGCATCTGAAATATCGTTGCTGAGAGGAATCGTCCGGCCTAGCGTTTTAGCAAGAGGCTGATACAAGCGGGGATCAAACCTGGAGTCAGGGCGCCTGACGACTTTGACGGTTCTTTTGTTGAACGAAAAATCTTCGACCTTGAGGTTGAGCAACTCACCTCTTCGCATGCCCGTGGCCCTCAGGATCACGAACATCAGGGAATTCCGCACCTGCACGGCGTAATCGAAAACAGGGTTCTTTTCTGAACCAGGCTCCAGAGCATCAGTAACAGCAGCCAGAACCTCCTCATCCAGGTAGTTGTCTTCTCGATCAGTGTTAGACCTAGTGTCCTTCTTGGGCCTGTTGTCCTTGATCGCCTGGGACATCTGGGCAATGGCCGCACTACTGACTTCAGTGTGGGGGTGAAGCCTGCCCGCAAGGAATTTCAGATATTCTGCGATCACCGACATCCGAGAGTATTGGCTCTCAGAGCTCACCACTCGGACACTCTGCTTGATTGCGCGAACGTTGCTGGAAAGCTGCTGAGCAGGCGCCAGGGGAATCTGCATGAAGTCGCGGAGCGAGTGGATCTCATTTGGCAAAAGCAGCTCGCTCCGCTTAAAGCGCGACTCTAGCTCAAGGCCATAGTAATCCTGCCAGGCGTACATCGCCTTTATCGCTGTCAACGCGTTGATGATCGTATTGATAGCAAGGCCACCGCCTCGAAGCATGCACGTCACGAATAGCGCCGGGTAGAAGAGAGGCATTCCCAACTCGTCCACCAGCATGGCGAATCGCTCTCCCTGATTGCCCGTGAACCTACGAATCGACAGCTTCATAACCACCCCGAATTCTTAACTTAAATTCAAGGTAGGAGACTACCGAAACTCGGTCAACAATTTTTTTACAGCGCAAAAACGACAAAGCCCCCGCAATGCGGGGGCTCTGGGCCTAAACTTTACAAAAAAGTCTAAGGTAACTGCTAGAACGGGATATCGTCATCGAAGCTGTCGAAGTCGGCCGCCGGCTGCGGAGCCGGTTTTGGCGCGGGTCGCGACTCACGCTGCGGCTGGCTGTACGACTGTTGTGGCGACTGGTCGTAAGACTGATGCTGCGGCGACTGATCGTAGGACTGCTGTGGCGCCGGAGCCGGACGTGACTGCTGCGGGCGCGACTGGCCGTAGTTGCCACCACCCTGGTTGTCGCCCTGCTGCGGACGGCCACCGAGCAGTTGCATGGTGCCCTGCATGTCGACGACGATTTCAGTGGTATAACGCTTGATGCCGTCTTTTTCCCATTCGCGAGTCTGCAGCTTGCCTTCGATGTAGACCTGCGAGCCTTTGCGCAGGTACTCGCCGGCAATTTCCGCGACCTTGCCGAACAGCGAGACGCGGTGCCATTCGGTACGCTCGACCTTCTGGCCGCTCTGCTTGTCGGTCCATTGTTCACTGGTAGCCAGACTCAGGTTGGTCACGGCGTTGCCGTTAGGCAGGTAACGGACTTCGGGATCCTGGCCGCATGTACCGACCAATATGACTTTGTTAACCCCACGGGCCATAACGTTCTCCTAGACTTCACACGTTTGAGTGGCTGGACTGTTGACCAGCTTTTCGAGCGACGCGCGATCCAATAGTTTTGTATCAAGTTTGATATAGATGGCCGCCTCTTCGGCAACCACCACAGCATCTGTTACGCCCGGTACGGACTTCAGGCGTTGTGCCAGGCCTGTTTCTCGCTGTGCCTCAGGCGACAGCGGCAGGCGCAGGCTGGTCACGTAAGGCGGCTCGCGCATGCTCATGGCAACGACCAGCCAGATGGCCGCCAGCGCTGCGCAGCCCAGAAACACCACGTCCAGCCCGCCCTGCTGAAATAGCCAGCCGCCCATGATTCCGCCGACCGCAGAGCCGAGGAACTGGCTGGTGGAATACACCCCCATGGCCGTGCCTTTGCCGCCTGCCGGCGAAACCTTGCTGATCAGCGATGGCAGTGTGGCCTCCAGCAGGTTGAACGCGGTGAAGAATACCACGCTGCCGATCACCAGCGTTCGCAGCGTGTCGCCAAAAGCCCAGAAGAATATTTCAGAGAGCATCAGCACCGTAACAGCGCCAATCAGCACGGCCTTCATGCGGCGCTTCTTTTCGCCATAAATGATGAACGGCAGCATGGCGAAGAACGACACCAGCAGCGCCGTGAGATACACCCACCAATGCTCTTCCTTGGGCAGGCCGGCCTTTTCCACCAGCGCCAGCGGCAAGGCCACGAAACTGGACATCAGCATGGCATGCAGGACGAAGATTCCCAGGTCCAGACGCAGCAGGTCTGGATGGCGCAAGGTCGCGCCCAGGGCTGCCTTGTCGACCCCGGACTCTCGATGCATCAACGGCCCCGAAGACCTGGGCACCATGAACGCCACGATCAGGATCCCCAGCAGCGCCATGGCGCCGGTGGCAAGAAACAGACCGGACAGGCCGAATGCACTGGTCAGCACCGGGCCTATCACCATGGCAATGGCAAACGACAGGCCGATGGTCATGCCAATCATGGCCATGGCCTTGGTGCGGTGCTGTTCCCGGGTCAGGTCCGAGAGCAAGGCCATGACGGCGGCTGAAATCGCCCCGGCACCTTGCAACACACGACCGGCAATCACCCCTTCGATGGAATCGGCCCCCGCAGCCACCAGGCTGCCGAGCGCGAATACCAGCAACCCCAGGTAAATCACCGGGCGTCGGCCGATGCGGTCGGAGATAAAGCCCAGCGGGATCTGCAAAATGGCCTGGGTCAGGCCATAGGCGCCAATGGCCAGGCCGATCAGTGCCGGCGTAGCGCCCGCCAGGTCCATGCCATAGGTGGACAACACCGGCAGGACCATGAACATGCCGAGCATGCGAAAGGCGAACACCAGCGCCAGCCCGCCCGCCGCGCGGGTCTCGGCACCACTCATGCGTTCGCTATGGGAGTCTTGCATGGAAAAACCTCGTGTGAACCGGCGGCGATTCTACCAGTCCCAACGAGGTACGGCACATACGCGGCGCTTTGCCGCGTAATGGCGTGGGGCCGTATACTCCGTCGTTTATGCCCGCCAGCGAGGCCGCAGTGGATAAAATCCTGATTCGTGGGGCTCGGACCCACAACCTGAAGAACATCGACCTGACCCTTCCTCGCGACAAGCTGATCGTTATCACCGGGCTGTCAGGCTCCGGCAAGTCTTCGCTGGCGTTCGACACGCTATATGCCGAAGGCCAGCGCCGTTATGTCGAATCGCTGTCGGCCTATGCCCGGCAGTTCCTGTCGATGATGGAAAAGCCCGATGTCGACACCATTGAAGGTCTGTCGCCCGCCATCTCCATCGAGCAGAAATCCACCTCACACAACCCGCGCTCAACCGTCGGCACCATCACCGAAATCTACGACTACCTGCGCCTTTTGTATGCGCGGGTCGGCCAGCCGCGCTGCCCGGACCACGATATACCGCTGGAGGCCCAGACCGTCAGCCAGATGGTCGATCTGGTACTGGCCGAACCTGAAGGCCGCAAACTGATGCTGCTGGCCCCGGTGGTGCGCGAGCGTAAAGGCGAGCACCTGTCGGTGTTCGAAGAGCTGCGTGCACAAGGGTTCGTCCGCGCCCGGGTCGACGGTACCCTGTATGAACTCGATGAAGTCCCCAAACTCGACAAACAGAAGAAGCACTCCATTGATGTGGTGGTCGACCGCTTCAAGGTGCGTGGCGACCTGCAGCAGCGCCTGGCCGAATCGTTCGAGACCGCCCTGCAACTGGCCGATGGCATTGCCTGGGTCGCACCGATGGATGACGAGCCAGGCGAAGAGATGATCTTCTCGGCGCGCTTCGCCTGCCCGATCTGCGGTCATGCGATCAGCGAGCTGGAGCCCAAGCTGTTTTCCTTCAACAATCCGGCCGGCGCCTGCCCAAGCTGCGACGGTCTGGGCGTCAAACAGTTCTTCGACGTCAAGCGCCTGGTCAATGCCGAATTGACCCTCGCCGAGGGGGCGATACGCGGCTGGGACCGACGTAACGTCTATTACTTCCAGATGCTTGGCTCACTGGCCCAGCACTACAAGTTCAGCCTGGAGGTGCCGTTCAAGGAGTTGAAAGCCGATATCCAGAAGGTGCTGCTCAATGGCAGCGGCACGCAGAGTGTCGATTTCCGCTACCTCAATGACCGCGGCGATATCGTCAAGCGCGCCCACCCGTTCGAAGGCATCGTGCCGAATCTGGAGCGTCGTTATCGGGAGACCGAATCGGCCACCGTACGCGAAGAGCTGGCCAAGTTGCTCAGCACCCAATCCTGCCCGGACTGTCGTGGTACCCGCCTGCGCCGCGAAGCCCGGCATGTGTGGGTCGGTGAGCGGACCCTGCCCGCCGTGACCAATATGCCGATTGGCGACGCTGCCGAGTATTTCGCCGGGCTGACCATGACAGGCCGGCGCGGTGAGATCGCCGCGAAAATTCTCAAGGAAATCTGCGAGCGTCTGCAATTTCTGGTCAACGTCGGCCTGGACTACCTGACCCTGGACCGCAGCGCCGACACACTGTCGGGTGGCGAGGCGCAGCGTATTCGTCTGGCCAGCCAGATCGGCGCCGGCCTGGTCGGGGTCATGTACATCCTCGACGAGCCGTCGATCGGCCTGCACCAGCGCGATAACGACCGACTGCTGGCAACCCTCAAGCATCTGCGCGATATCGGCAACACAGTGATCGTGGTCGAGCACGACGAGGATGCGATCCGCCTGGCCGATTACGTGGTGGATATCGGTCCTGGCGCCGGCGTACATGGCGGGCAGATCGTTGCCGAAGGCACGCCTGCCGAAGTCATGGCGCATCCCGACTCGCTGACCGGTAAATATCTGTCAGGCCGAGTGAAGATCGAAGTCCCGGCCAAACGCACAGCGCGCAACAAGAAGCTGTCGCTGACCCTAAAAGGCGCACGCGGCAACAACCTGCGTAACGTGAATCTGGAAATTCCGATCGGCCTGCTGACCTGTGTGACCGGCGTATCCGGCTCGGGCAAGTCGACGCTGATCAACAATACGCTGTTCCCCCTCGCCGCCACTGCACTCAACGGTGCCACGACGCTGGAAGCCTCTGCTCACGACAGCATCAACGGCCTGCAGCATCTGGATAAGGTGGTGGATATCGACCAGAGCCCGATCGGCCGCACACCGCGCTCCAACCCGGCGACCTATACCGGGCTGTTTACGCCGATTCGCGAATTGTTCGCCGGGGTACCGGAGTCGCGCTCGCGGGGTTATGGCCCCGGCCGCTTCTCGTTCAACGTCAAGGGCGGACGCTGCGAGGCCTGTCAGGGTGACGGCCTGATCAAGGTAGAGATGCACTTTCTGCCGGACATCTACGTGCCCTGCGATGTGTGCAAGAGCAAGCGCTACAACCGCGAAACCCTGGAGATCAAGTACAAGGGCAAGAACATTCACGAGGTGCTGGAAATGACCATCGAGGATGCCCGCGAGTTCTTTGATGCCGTACCTGCTCTGGCGCGCAAGCTGCAAACCCTGATGGACGTCGGCCTGTCGTATATCAAGCTGGGTCAGTCAGCAACCACGCTGTCCGGCGGCGAAGCACAACGGGTCAAGCTGTCACGCGAGCTGTCCAAGCGCGACACGGGCAAGACCTTGTATATCCTTGATGAACCAACCACCGGCCTGCACTTTGCCGATATCCAGCAGTTGCTCGACGTGCTGCATCGCCTGCGCGACCACGGCAACACCGTGGTGGTAATCGAGCATAACCTGGATGTGGTCAAGACCGCAGACTGGCTGGTCGACCTGGGGCCTGAAGGTGGATCACGCGGTGGCCAGATCATCGCCACCGGTACGCCGGAAGACGTGGCGGCCATGGAGCAATCGCATACCGGCCACTATCTCAAGCCGTTGCTGGAGCGTGATCGCGCCTGAGGGCAGCTACAAGCTTCAAGTTACAAGCTGCAAGCAGAAGCAACACCGCACTTTCTTGCAGCTTGCCGCTTATAGCTTTCAGTCCAATAAAAAAGCCCCTGTCACAGCAATGTGCAGGGGCTTTTTAATGATTTGCTGCCTGTCAGAACTGCGACTGCAGGTAGTTCTGCAGGCCGATGGATTTGATCAGGCCCTGCTGTTTTTCCAGCCAGTAGGTGTGATCTTCCTCGGTATCGGCCAGTTGCAGGCGCAGGATGTCGCGGCTGATGTAGTCACCGTGCTTTTCGCACAGCTCAATGCCTTTACACAGCGCAGCACGCACTTTGTATTCCAGGCGCAGGTCGCTGGCCAGCATCTCCGGTACAGTCGTACCGACATCCAGATCGTCCGGGCGCATGCGCGGGGTGCCTTCAAGCATGAGAATCCGGCGCATCAACGCATCGGCGTGCTGTGCCTCCTCTTCCATCTCATGATTGATGCGCTCGTAGAGCTTGGTGAAGCCCCAGTCTTCGTACATGCGCGAGTGAATGAAATACTGGTCACGCGCAGCGAGTTCGCCGGTGAGCAAAGTATTGAGGTAATCAATGACGTCTGGATGGCCTTGCATCGCCAAACTACTCCCTACAGAAAGGCTGTAGTTTGAACCAAGCCTCTCTTGAGGTCACGGCCATTCGCGCAATAAAACGATAAAAAGCAGTGAAAATCGGTTATCAAGAAGCGAAAAACCGCCCAAATGAGGGCGGTTCTGTTTATCACTATTACTTAGCTAACGGTTACACCCAACGCCTTGGCAATGCCTTCACCATAAGCCTGGTCAGCCTTGTAGAAGTGCTGTAGCTGGCGCTGCACAACATCGCTGCTGACCCCGGCCATGGCGCCGGCAATGTTGTTGATCAGCAACGCTTTCTGCTCATCATTCATCAGGTTGAACAGCTTGCCGGCCTGGCTGTAGTAGTCAGTGTCCTCGCGGTGATCATGACGGTCCGCAGCGCCACTGAGCGCCAGCGCCGGCTCAGCGTAACGCGGCGCCTGCTTAGGGGCATCACCATAGCTGTTGGGCTCGTAATTCGGAGCAGCACCACCGTTGTCACCATAGGCCATGGCGCCATCGCGCTGATAGGTGTTCACCGGGCTCTTGGCCGCATTGATCGGCAGGTGCTGATGGTTGGTGCCTACCCGGTAGCGATGCGCGTCGGCATAGGCAAACACGCGGCCTTGCAGCATACGGTCTGGCGACAGACCAACGCCTGGAACCATGTTGCTCGGTCCAAATGCCGCCTGCTCGACCTCGGCAAAATAGTTCAGCGGGTTGCGGTTCAGCTCCAGCTCACCGACCTCGATCAGCGGGAACTCCTTCTGCGACCAGGTCTTGGTCACGTCGAACGGGTTCTCGTGATGCTGATTGGCCTGTTGTTCGGTCATGATCTGGATGCAGACCTGCCATTTCGGGAAATCACCGCGCTCAATGGCTTCGAACAGATCGCGCTGTGCGTAGTCAGGATCGGTACCGGCAATGCGCGCAGCATCGGCCGGTGCGAGGTTCTTGATGCCTTGTCTGGTCTTGTAGTGCCATTTCACCCAATGCCGCTCACCGGCAGCGCTGATCAGGCTGTAGGTATGGCTGCCGAAGCCGTGCATATGCCGGTAGCCGTCCGGGATGCCGCGATCGGAAAACAGAATAGTGACCTGGTGCAGCGCCTCAGGCGAATGCGACCAGAAGTCCCACATCATCTGCGCACTTTTCAGGTTACTTTGCGGCAAGCGCTTCTGGGTGTGGATAAAGTCCGGGAATTTGAGCGGGTCACGAATGAAGAACACCGGCGTATTGTTGCCGACGATGTCCCAGTTGCCTTCTTCGGTGTAAAACTTCAGCGCAAAGCCGCGTGGGTCACGCTCTGTGTCGGCCGAGCCACGCTCGCCACCGACAGTAGAAAAGCGCAGGAAAATCGGGGTCTGCTTGCCCACCGCTTCGAACAGCTTGGCGCTGGTGTACTGAGTGATGTCGCGGGTAACCGTAAAGGTGCCATGCGCGCCCGAGCCTTTGGCGTGTACACGGCGCTCAGGGATGTTCTCACGGTTGAAATGCGCGAGCTTCTCGATCAGGTGGAAATCATCGAGCAACAATGGACCGCGAGGGCCTGCCGAGCGAGAGTTCTGGTTGTCAGCAACAGGTGCGCCGCTTGCGGTGGTAAGGGTCTTGGTCTGGCTCATCGGTAATCCTCCTCAGGCATTGAAGCATCCGTTTAAACGGCTTGAGGAAGAGTATTGTCCATATTCGTTACAAGGGTAAATTGATTGCTTGTTAAACGTTGATAGCAATTACCAATGTACAGAAAACAAAAAACCGGGCACTAGGCCCGGTTTCTTGTGATCAGACTGACGTCTTACTCGGCATCTACAGCAGCAGCACCGACTGGACGATCAACCAGCTCGACGTACGCCATTGGCGCGTTGTCGCCAGCGCGGAAACCGCACTTCAGGATACGCAGGTAGCCACCCGGACGGGTTGCATAGCGCTTGCCCAGATCGTTGAACAGTTTGCCTACAGCGGACTTCGAACGAGTACGGTCGAAAGCCAGACGACGGTTGGCAACGCTGTCTTCCTTGGCCAGAGTGATCAGCGGCTCGGCAACGCGGCGCAGTTCTTTGGCTTTTGGCAGGGTAGTTTTGATCAGCTCGTGCTCGAACAGCGACACTGCCATGTTTTGAAACATGGCCTTGCGGTGCGCGCTGGTGCGGCTCAGGTGACGACCACTTTTACGATGACGCATGGTTCATTCCTTACCAAACTCGCGTTCGGTGATTACGACGATCAGGCCGTGGCCTTGTCGTCCTTCTTAAGACTTGCCGGCGGCCAGTTGTCGAGGCGCATGCCGAGTGACAAACCGCGGGAGGCCAAAACGTCCTTGATTTCAGTCAGGGACTTCTTGCCCAGGTTCGGAGTTTTCAACAGCTCTACTTCGGTGCGCTGAATCAGATCACCGATGTAGTAGATGTTCTCCGCCTTAAGGCAGTTGGCCGAACGCACGGTCAGTTCCAAATCGTCAACCGGACGAAGCAGGATCGGATCGATCTCGTCTTCCTGTTCGATTACAACAGGCTCACTGTCACCTTTGAGGTCGACGAACGCAGCCAACTGCTGTTGCAGAATGGTTGCAGCACGGCGGATAGCCTCTTCAGGATCCAGAGTACCGTTGGTTTCCAGATCAATAACCAGCTTGTCCAGGTTGGTACGCTGTTCGACACGGGCGTTTTCCACCACGTATGCGATACGACGGACCGGGCTGAACGAAGCGTCCAGCTGAAGACGGCCAATGCTACGGCTTTCGTCTTCATCGCTCTGACGCGAGTCGGCCGGCTCATAACCACGACCACGAGCTACGGTGAGCTTCATGTTCAGGACGCCGTTGGACGCCAGGTTAGCGATTACGTGATCGGGGTTAACGATCTCGACATCATGATCCAGCTGAATATCGGCAGCGGTAACCACCCCCGAACCCTTTTTCGACAAGGTCAGCGTAACTTCGTCTCGACCGTGCAGCTTGATAGCCAGGCCTTTGAGGTTCAACAGGATTTCAATGACGTCTTCCTGTACACCTTCGATCGCGCTGTACTCGTGGAGTACACCGTCGATCTCGGCCTCGACTACTGCACAGCCGGGCATGGAGGACAACAAGATGCGACGCAACGCATTGCCCAGGGTATGGCCGAAACCACGCTCGAGAGGCTCGAGCGTAATCTTGGCGCGGGTTGGACTGACAACCTGAACGTCGATGTGACGTGGTGTCAGAAACTCATTTACCGAAATCTGCATGGATGCACCTATTTTCTAGCCCTTACTTGGAGTAGAGCTCGACAATCAGGCTTTCGTTGATGTCGGCGGATAGATCACTGCGAGCAGGAACGCTTTTGAAAACGCCCGACTTCTTCTCAGTGTCTACGTCTACCCATTCTACGCGGCCACGTTGGGCACACAGTTCAAGAGCCTGGCCAATACGCAGCTGGTTCTTCGCCTTTTCACGGACAGCAACAACGTCGCCGGCACGTACTTGGTACGAAGGAATGTTTACAGTCTGACCATTGACGCTGATCGACTTGTGCGAAACCAGTTGACGGGATTCAGCACGAGTCGAGCCGAAGCCCATGCGGTATACAACGTTGTCCAGACGGCATTCGAGCAGTTGCAGCAGGTTTTCACCGGTTGCA
The DNA here is from genome assembly GCF_024129905.1 of Pseudomonas sp. 21LCFQ010. Taxonomy (NCBI): domain Bacteria; kingdom Pseudomonadati; phylum Pseudomonadota; class Gammaproteobacteria; order Pseudomonadales; family Pseudomonadaceae; genus Pseudomonas; species Pseudomonas sp. 21LCFQ010. The sequence goes on from NZ_JAMYDZ010000039.1 coordinate 10,720, forward strand.
CCTTTCTTGCTAGCGGCTTGCTTGTAGTAGCCGCTGAACTGACGCTCGAGAACACCGTAGATACGACGTACTTTTTGCTTTTCACGCAGCTGGGTGCCGTAGTCGGACTGACGGCCACGGCGCTGGCCGTGGATACCTGGGGCTGCTTCGATGTTGCACTTGGATTCGAGTGCGCGCACACCGCTCTTCAGGAAAAGGTCAGTGCCTTCACGACGAGCAAGTTTGCATTTTGGACCAATGTAACGAGCCATTTCTTACAGTCTCCTGGATTACACGCGGCGCTTCTTCGGCGGACGGCACCCGTTGTGCGGGATTGGTGTCACGTCGGTGATGCTGGCGATCTTATAGCCACAGCCGTTCAGAGCGCGAACAGCGGACTCACGACCTGGGCCTGGACCCTTGACGTTGACGTCGAGGTTCTTGAGACCGTATTCCAGCGCGGCTTGACCAGCACGCTCGGCAGCTACCTGAGCAGCGAACGGGGTGGACTTACGCGAACCACGGAAACCCGAACCGCCGGAGGTAGCCCAGGACAGGGCGTTACCTTGACGATCGGTAATGGTGACGATGGTGTTGTTAAAAGACGCATGGATGTGGGCGATGCCATCAACCACTGTCTTTTTAACTTTTTTACGAGGACGAGCAGCAGGTTTTGCCATGACTAATTTCCTGTCGAAACGCTGGAGCGATTACTTGCGGATCGGCTTACGCGGACCTTTGCGAGTACGTGCGTTGGTCTTGGTACGCTGACCGCGTACTGGCAGACCGCGACGGTGACGCAGACCGCGGTAGCAGCCCAAGTCCATCAAGCGCTTGATTTTCATGTTGATTTCGCGACGCAGGTCACCTTCAGTGGTGATCTTCGCCACTTCGCCACGCAGCTGTTCGATCTGCTCGTCGCTCAGATCCTTGATTTTTACAGCCGGGTTTACGCCGGCATCTGCACAGATTTTCTGTGCAGTAGTGCGACCAACACCATAGATGTAGGTCAGCGAGATAACAGTATGCTTGTTATCTGGAATGTTAACGCCTGCAATACGGGCCATTCAGTGGGACTCCAGTTGACAGCTACCTACGCCCCGGAAGCCAAGAAATAGGGCGCGAGATAATATCGCTGTAGTAACAATTAATCAACCCAGCAGCACACTAGCTGCTGGGCTTAAGCACAGCTCACAATCAGCCTTGGCGCTGCTTATGACGTGGTTCCGCGCTGCAAATTACTCGAACAACACCTTCGCGGCGAATAATTTTGCAGTTACGGCACAGCTTTTTCACCGATGCACGAACTTTCATCACCAACTCCTCGAACCTTATGGGTCTCTCAGCGCAGCATGCCGCTGCCGCCGTAGCCCTTCAGGTTGGCTTTCTTCATCAGGGATTCATACTGGTGCGAAACGAGGTGCGATTGTACTTGCGACATGAAGTCCATCACAACCACGACCACGATCAGCAACGAGGTCCCGCCAAGGTAGAACGGAACGTTGGCAGCCACCACCAGGAACTGGGGAAGCAAGCAAACGGCCGTCATATAAAGAGCACCGAACAGGGTCAAACGGGTCAAAACGCCATCAATGTAGCGCGCCGACTGCTCGCCTGGACGAATGCCCGGAATAAAGGCACCGGACTTTTTCAGGTTTTCCGCTACGTCTTTCGGATTGAACATCAACGCCGTATAGAAGAAGCAGAAGAAAATGATCCCTGCACTAAACAGCAGAATGTTCAACGGCTGACCAGGAGCGATCGACTGCGAGAGGTCCTGCAACCAGCCCAAACCTTCAGACTGACCGAACCAGGAACCCAGCGAAGCCGGGAACAGCAGAATGCTGCTTGCAAAAATGGCCGGGATCACACCAGCCATGTTCACTTTCAGCGGCAAGTGGCTGGTCTGTGCAGCGAAGACCTTGCGGCCCTGCTGACGCTTGGCGTAGTGCACAGCAATACGACGCTGGCCACGCTCAATGAACACCACGAAACCGATGATCGCTACCGCCAGCAAACCGATGGCAACCAGCGCGAAAATGTTGATATCGCCCTGACGTGCAGACTCGAAAGACTGCCCGATTGCCCTCGGAAGACCAGCAACGATACCTGCGAAGATCAACATCGAGATACCGTTACCAACACCACGCTCGGTAATCTGCTCACCCAGCCACATCATGAACATCGCACCAGCCACGAAGGTGGTAACGGCCACGAAGTGGAAGCCGAAGTCTGCAGCGAACGCCACACCCTGACCGGCCAGGCCGACGGACATGCCGACAGCTTGAACCAGAGCCAGGATGACGGTGAGATAGCGGGTGTACTGGCTGATCTTGCGACGGCCAGCTTCACCTTCCTTCTTCAACTGCTCCAGCTGCGGACTGACGGCGGTCATCAGCTGCATGATGATCGATGCCGAAATGTACGGCATGATCCCCAATGCAAAGATGCTCATCCGCTCCAGTGCGCCACCGGAGAACATGTTGAACAAGCTAAGAATGGTCCCCTCATTCTGTCGAAACAGTTCCGCCAGCCGGTCCGGATTGATACCAGGCACTGGGATATGCGCACCGATCCGATAGACGATAATCGCCAGGAACAGAAAACGCAGTCGAGCCCAGAGCTCGGACAGTCCGCCTTTGCTGAGCGCTGAGAGAGCACCTTGCTTAGCCATTTATTCCTCGAACTTGCCGCCAGCTGCTTCGATAGCCGCACGTGCACCTTTGGTGACGGCGATTCCCTTGATAGTGACAGCGCGAGTAACTTCGCCCGACAGCATGATTTTCACACGCTGAACGTTCTGGTTGATCACGTTGGCATCTTTCAGGGTCTGTACAGTTACGACGTCGCCTTCCACTTTGGCCAGCTCGGACAGACGCACTTCTGCGCGGTCCATGGCTTTCAGGGAAACGAAACCGAACTTGGGCAGACGGCGATGCAGAGGCTGTTGACCACCCTCGAAACCAGGGGCAATGGTGCCACCGGAACGGGAAGTCTGACCTTTGTGACCACGGCCACCGGTCTTGCCCAGGCCACTACCGATACCACGGCCTGGACGATGCTTCACGGGACGGGAACCCGGAGCTGGACTCAGATCATTGAGTTTCATCGATTAACCCTCGACGCGCAGCAGGTAGTAAGCCTTGTTGATCATCCCGCGATTCTCGGGAGTATCCTGGACTTCTACGGTGTGACCGATGCGACGCAGACCCAGACCCTTAACGCACAGTTTGTGGTTAGGCAGACGGCCAGCGACGCTCTTGATCAGCGTTACTTTTACGGTAGCCATGATCAGATGATCTCCTCAACGCGCTTGCCACGTTTGGCAGCGATGGAATCAGGAGACTGCATAGCCTTCAGACCCTTGAAAGTGGCGTGAACCACGTTTACAGGGTTAGTCGAGCCATAGCACTTGGCCAGGACGTTCTGAACACCAGCAACTTCCAGAACAGCACGCATCGCGCCACCGGCGATGATACCGGTACCTTCCGAAGCAGGCTGCATGTAAACCTTGGAGGCGCCATGAGCAGACTTGGTAGCGTACTGCAGAGTGGTGCCGTTCAGGTCAACCTGAATCATGTTGCGACGAGCAGCTTCCATCGCTTTCTGGATGGCGGCAGGCACTTCGCGGGACTTGCCACGGCCAAAGCCTACACGGCCCTTGCCATCACCTACCACGGTCAACGCGGTGAAGGTGAAGATACGACCGCCTTTGACGGTCTTGGCAACGCGGTTAACCTGAACCAGCTTCTCGATGTAGCCTTCGTCGCGTTTTTGATCGTTATTTGCCATAACTTAGAACTCCAGCCCGCCTTCACGAGCAGCATCAGCCAGCGCCTTGACACGGCCGTGGTACTTGAAGCCAGAACGGTCGAAGGCAACTTGCGATACGCCAGCGGCTTTAGCGCGCTCAGCAACCAGCTTGCCAACCTTAGTGGCCGCGTCGATGTTGCCAGTGGCACCATCACGCAGTTCTTTGTCCAAAGTCGAAGCGCTTGCCAGGACTTTGCTGCCGTCGGCCGAAATGACCTGGGCATAGATGTGCTGCGAAGAGCGGTGCACGCAGAGACGAACGACTTCGAGTTCGTGCATTTTCAGGCGTGCTTTGCGAGCGCGACGCAGTCGGGTAACTTTTTTGACGGTCATTTGCTATGCCCTACTTCTTCTTGGCTTCTTTACGACGGACGACTTCGTCTGCGTAACGCACACCTTTGCCTTTGTAAGGCTCAGGACGGCGGAAGTCGCGGATCTCAGCGGCCACCTGACCAACCAGCTGCTTGTCGATACCACGAATCAGGATATCGGTCTGGCTAGGAGTCTCAGCGGTGATGCCATTCGGCAGTTCGTAATCCACTGGGTGCGAGAAGCCAAGCGCCAGGTTCAGGACGGAGCCTTTTACCTGAGCCTTGTAACCAACACCTACCAGCTGGAGCTTGCGCTCGAAGCCTTGGCTAACGCCCTGGACCATGTTGTTGACCAGTGCGCGAGTGGTACCGGCCATTGCGCGAGTCTGTTGATCGCCATTGCGAGCAGCAAAACGCAGCTCACCGGCTTCTTCAACGACTTCAACGGACGAGTGGACATTCAGTTCGAGGGTGCCTTTGGCGCCCTTGATGGAAAGCAGCTGGCCGGCGAGTTTGATCTCGACGCCCGATGGCAGCTTAACGGGGTTCTTCGCTACGCGTGACATAGTTATCCCCCCTTAGAACACAGTGCAAAGCACTTCGCCGCCGACACCGGCAGCGCGCGCAGCACGATCAGTCATCACACCTTTGTTGGTGGAGACGATAGACACACCGAGGCCGCCACGTACTTTTGGCAGATCGTCGGAGGACTTGTACTGACGCAGGCCTGGACGGCTGACGCGTTTGACTTCTTCGATGACCGGACGGCCTTCGAAATATTTCAGCTCAATGGACAGCGAAGGTTTGACTTCACTGCTGACCTGATAACCCGCAATGTAACCTTCGTCTTTGAGAACTTTGGCTACAGCTACCTTCAACTTGGAAGATGGCATGCTCACAACGGGCTTTTCAGCCATCTGGGCATTACGGATACGAGTTAGCATGTCCGCTAACGGGTCCTGCATACTCATGGGCTAGACGCTCCTGATACAGATAAAATTAGCCTTCCGGCTACTACATTTCGCCGAGACAACCGGGCAAAGAAAAACACGGGCTCAGGCGAGCCGGCAATTCTAGTCTTCCCCCAGAAATGAATCAAGCCCCATAAGGGGCTTGATTCAGTCTCGCAACATCCAGCGACCAGCGGTAGAACCACCGGGCGCCGTTGTCGAGATACGTGTTACCAGCTGGCTTTCACCAGACCTGGTACGTCACCACGCATGGCAGCTTCACGCAGCTTGTTACGGCCGAGGCCGAACTTGCGGTAAACGCCGTGCGGACGACCAGTCAGGCGGCAACGGTTACGCAGGCGCGAAGCGCTGGCGTCACGTGGTTGCTTCTGCAGAGCTACGGTAGCTTCCCAACGCGCTTCTGGACTTGCGTTCAGATCAACGATGATAGCTTTCAGCTCGGCACGCTTCTTGGCGTACTTGGCAACGGTGAGCTGACGCTTCAGCTCACGGTTTTTCATGCTCGTCTTGGCCATTATCCGGACTCCAATCAGTTACGGAACGGGAACTTGAAAGCACGCAGCAGGGCGCGGCCTTCGTCGTCGTTCTTGGCAGTGGTGGTCAGGGTGATGTCCAGACCGCGCAGAGCATCGATCTTGTCGTAATCGATTTCCGGGAAAATGATCTGCTCTTTCACGCCCATGCTGTAGTTGCCACGACCATCGAAGGACTTGGCATTCAGGCCGCGGAAGTCGCGAACCCGAGGCAGGGAGATCGACAGCAGACGATCCAGGAATTCGTACATACGATCACGGCGCAGAGTAACCTTCACGCCAATCGGCCAACCTTCACGAACCTTGAAACCCGCAATCGACTTGCGAGCGAAAGTCACAACGGCCTTTTGACCGGTGATCTTTTCCAGGTCAGCAACAGCGTGCTCGATGACTTTCTTGTCACCGACCGCTTCGCCCAGACCCATGTTCAGGGTGATTTTGGTAACGCGCGGAACTTCCATCACGTTCGCCAGCTTAAGTTCTTCCTTAAGCTTGGGAGCGATATCCTTCCGGTAAATCTCTTTCAGTCGTGCCATGGTCTTCTACCTAGCAGTGTTCAAGCATCAACCGCTTTTTGGGTCGACTTGAAGACACGAATTTTTTTGCCGTCTTCTACTTTGAAACCAACGCGGTCAGCCTTGTTGGTTTCGCCGTTGAAAATGGCGACGTTGGAAGCGTGCAGAGGCGCTTCTTTCTCGACGATACCGCCCTGAACGCCCGACATCGGGTTCGGCTTGGTATGACGCTTCACCAGGTTCACACCACCAACAACCAGACGGTTGTCAGCGAGGACCTTCAGCACCTTACCGCGCTTACCTTTGTCTTTGCCGGCGATCACGATGATCTCGTCGTCACGACGAATCTTTTGCATGTCGGATCTCCTTACAGCACTTCAGGGGCGAGCGAGACGATCTTCATGAACTTCTCACCGCGAAGTTCACGAGTCACTGGCCCGAAGATACGGGTGCCGATCGGCTCTTGCTTGTTGTTCAACAGAACAGCAGCGTTACCATCGAAGCGAATGATCGAACCGTCTGCACGGCGAACGCCGTGACGGGTGCGGACTACAACAGCAGTCATCACCTGGCCTTTCTTCACTTTACCGCGAGGAATGGCTTCCTTGACGGTAACTTTGATGATGTCACCGATACCAGCGTAACGACGATGGGAGCCACCCAGCACCTTGATGCACATAACGCGGCGAGCGCCGCTGTTATCGGCCACATCGAGCATGGATTGAGTCTGAATCATATAATTTCTCCGACCCCTAGTCCTTAGACTTCCACAGCGCGTTCGACGATTTCAACCAGTGCCCAGGACTTGGTCTTGGCTACCGGACGAGTTTCACGAATAGTGACTTTGTCGCCGATATGGCACTGATTGGTTTCGTCATGCGCGTGCAGCTTAGTCGAACGCTTAACGTATTTACCGTAGATCGGGTGCTTTACGCGACGCTCGATCAATACGGTGATGGTCTTGTCCATCTTGTCGCTGACGACACGGCCAGTCAGCGTGCGGACGGTTTTTTCAGCTTCAGCCATGATCACTTACCTGCCTGCTGGTTGAGCACAGTTTTCACGCGAGCGATGTCACGCTTAACTTGCGAGAGCAGGTGCGACTGCCCCAACTGGCCAGTTGCTTTCTGCATGCGCAGATTGAACTGGTCGCGCAGCAAGCCGAGCAGTTGCTCGTTCAGTTGCTGTGCTGATTTTTCACGAAGTTCATTCGCTTTCATCACATCACCGTCCGCTTAACAAAGGAGGTGGCAAGTGGCAGCTTCGCAGCAGCCAGGGCAAAAGCCTCACGCGCCAACTCTTCAGAAACACCCTCGATCTCGTACAGGACTTTGCCTGGCTGGATCTGGGCAACCCAGTATTCAACCGAACCCTTACCTTTACCCATCCGCACTTCGAGAGGCTTCTTGGTAACCGGCTTGTCCGGGAACACACGGATCCAGATCTTGCCGCCACGTTTTACGTGACGGGTCAGGGCACGACGTGCCGACTCGATCTGACGGGCGGTGAGACGACCGCGGGCTACAGCTTTCAGCGCGAACTCGCCGAAGCTGACTTTGCTACCGCGCAGAGCCAGACCACGGTTGTGGCCGGTCATTTGCTTGCGGAACTTCGTACGCTTTGGTTGCAACATTTGGCGTACCCCTTACTTGGCAGCTTTTTTACGAGGCGCTGGTGCTTGCGGCTTCAGCTCTTCCTGGCGACCACCAATTACTTCGCCTTTGAAGATCCAAACCTTTACACCGATCACACCGTAAGTGGTGTGCGCTTCGTAAGTGGCATAGTCGATGTCGGCACGCAGGGTGTGCAGAGGCACACGACCTTCGCGATACCATTCAGTACGTGCGATTTCAGCACCGCCGAGACGACCGCTAACCTGAATCTTGATACCTTTGGCACCAATGCGGATAGCGTTCTGTACGGCGCGCTTCATGGCGCGACGGAACATGACACGACGCTCCAGCTGCTGAGCAACGCTCTGGGCAACCAGCATACCGTCGAGCTCCGGCTTGCGGATCTCTTCGATATTGATGTGCACAGGCACACCCATTTGCTTGGTCAGGTCCTGACGCAGTTTCTCAACATCCTCACCCTTCTTGCCGATCACGATGCCGGGACGAGCGGTGTGGATGGTGATGCGTGCTGTCTGAGCCGGACGATGAATATCGATACGGCTAACGGACGCGCTTTTTAGTTTGTCCTGGAGGTACTCACGCACTTGCAGATCTGCCAGCAGGTAGTCTGCATAAGTGCGACCGTCTGCGTACCAGACGGAGGTGTGCTCCTTGACGATTCCCAGGCGAATGCCAATGGGATGTACTTTCTGACCCATCTCTTCGACTCCGTTACTTGTCAGCAACCTTGACAGTGATATGGCAAGACCGCTTGACGATGCGATCAGCACGGCCTTTGGCACGTGGCATGATGCGCTTCAGCGAACGCCCTTCGTTGACGAAAACAGTCGAGACCTTCAGGTCATCAACGTCTGCGCCTTCGTTATGCTCGGCGTTGGCTACGGCCGACTCCAGCAATTTTTTCAGGATCTCAGCGGCTTTCTTACTGCTGAAAGCCAACAGGTTGAGCGCTTCGCCCACCTTCTTCCCGCGGATCTGGTCGGCGACCAAGCGGGCTTTCTGGGCGGAGATTCGAGCGCCCGACAACTTAGCGGCTACTTCCATCGTTCCTTACCCCTTAACGCTTGGCTTTCTTGTCAGCCACGTGCCCGCGATAAGTACGGGTACCGGCAAACTCGCCCAGTTTATGGCCAACCATATCTTCACTTACCAGAACCGGTACGTGCTGACGGCCGTTGTGTACTGCGATGGTCAGACCGACCATTTGTGGCAGGATCATCGAACGACGAGACCAGGTCTTAACTGGTTTGCGATCGTTCTTTTCCGCCGCCACTTCGATCTTCTTCAGTAGGTGAAGATCAATAAAAGGACCTTTTTTCAGAGAACGTGGCACTGTCGTATCCCTCTATTTACTTGCGACGACGGACGATCATTTTGTCGGTACGCTTATTACCACGGGTTTTAGCACCCTTGGTTGGGAAGCCCCATGGCGATACCGGATGACGACCACCGGAGGTACGACCTTCACCACCACCATGTGGGTGGTCAACCGGGTTCATGGCAACACCACGAACGGTTGGGCGAACGCCACGCCAGCGCTTGGCACCAGCTTTACCCAGCGAACGCAGGCTGTGCTCGGAGTTCGAGACTTCACCCAGGGTCGCACGGCACTCGGCCAGAACCTTGCGCATTTCGCCGGAGCGCAGACGCAGGGTCACGTAGACGCCGTCACGAGCGACCAGCTGAGCCGAAGCACCAGCGGAACGAGCGATCTGGGCACCTTTGCCAGGCTTCAGTTCGATAGCGTGAATGGTGCTACCAACCGGGATGTTGCGCAGCTGCAGGGTGTTACCGGCCTTGATTGGGGCCAGGGCACCGGAGATCAGCTGGTCGCCTGCACTCACGCCTTTAGGGGCGATGATGTAGCGACGCTCGCCATCTGCATAACGCAGCAGGGCGATGTGAGCAGTACGGTTCGGGTCGTATTCGATACGCTCAACGATGGCAGCGATGCCATCCTTGTCGTTGCGACGGAAGTCGACCAGACGGTAATGCTGCTTGTGGCCACCACCGATGTGACGAGTGGTAATGCGACCATTGTTGTTACGACCACCAGACTTCGATTTTTTCTCGAGCAGCGGTGCGTGAGGAGCGCCTTTGTGCAGCCCCTGGTTGACCACCTTGACCACGAAACGGCGGCCAGGGGAAGTCGGTTTGCATTTAACGATTGCCATGATGCACCCCTTCCTTACTCAGCACTGCTGCTGAAATCGAGATCTTGGCCTGGCTGAAGGGAGATAACTGCCTTCTTCCAGTCATTGCGTTTGCCCAGACCGCGAGCAGTGCGCTTGCTTTTACCCAGAACGTTCAGGGTAGTCACGCGCTCTACTTTCACGCCGAACAGAACTTCAACGGCCTTCTTGATTTCCAGCTTGGTTGCATCAGTAGCAACCTTGAAAACGAACTGACCTTTCTTGTCAGCCAGAACTGTGGCCTTCTCGGAAACATGCGGGCCAAGCAGAACTTTAAATACGCGTTCCTGGTTCATCCCAGCAGCTCCTCGAATTTCTTCACGGCCGACACGGTAATCAGAACCTTGTCGTATGCGATCAGACTGACCGGATCGGAACCTTGCACGTCACGTACGTCGACGTGTGGCAGGTTGCGAGCAGCCAGGTACAGATTCTGGTCAACGGCGTCGGAAACGATCAGCACGTCGGTCAGACCCAGACCGTTCAGTTTACCCAGCAGGTCCTTGGTTTTCGGCGCTTCGACAGCGAAGTCCTGAACCACGACCAGACGGTCGGTACGAACCAGCTCAGCGAGGATGGAGCGCAGAGCTGCGCGGTACATCTTCTTGTTGAGCTTCTGGGAGTGATCCTGAGGACGAGCAGCAAAAGTGGTACCGCCGCCGCGCCACAGTGGGCTACGGATAGTACCGGCACGAGCACGGCCAGTACCTTTCTGACGCCATGGGCGCTTACCGCCACCAGAGACGTCGGAACGGGTTTTTTGCTGCTTGCTGCCCTGACGACCGCCAGCCATGTAGGCGACGACTGCCTGGTGCACCAGGGTCTCGTTGAACTCGCCGCCAAATGTCAGTTCGGAAACTTCGATGGCTTGAGCGTCATTTACATTTAATTGCATGTCAGCTTCCCCTTAACCGCGAGCCTTGGCTGCCGGACGTACAACCAGGTTGCCGCCAGTAGCGCCAGGAACAGCGCCCTTGACCAACAACAGATTGCGTTCAGCGTCCACGCGCACTACTTCAAGGGATTGCACGGTCACGCGCTCAGCGCCCATATGACCGGACATTTTCTTGCCCTTGAATACACGACCAGGAGTCTGGCACTGGCCGATAGAGCCCGGGACGCGGTGGGAGACGGAGTTACCGTGGGTGTTATCTTGACCGCGGAAATTCCAGCGCTTGATAGTACCCGCGAAACCCTTACCTTTGGACTGACCGGTCACGTCGACCAGTTGACCAGCAGCGAAGATTTCGGCGTTGATCAGATCACCAGCCTTGTACTCGCCTTCTTCAAGACGGAATTCAAGAACGGTACGACCTGCGGCAACGTTCGCCTTGGCGAAGTGACCTGCCTGAGCAGCAGTCACGCGCGAAGCACGACGCTCACCAACAGTGACTTGCACTGCACGGTAGCCATCAGTTTCTTCAGTTTTGAACTGAGTGACGCGATTCGGCTCGATCTCAATGACCGTAACCGGAATAGAGACACCTTCTTCGGTAAAAATGCGGGTCATACCGCACTTACGACCGACTACACCAATAGTCATGTTGTAAACCTCATGAGTGTACGGGGCTTTCACCCGCTATGGCCGCCCATTTCAGAGCGTTACACGACCAAGACCCAAGTCTTAGCCGAGGCTGATCTGCACTTCCACGCCAGCCGCAAGATCAAGCTTCATCAGAGCGTCAACGGTTTTATCCGTTGGCTGGACGATGTCCAGGACGCGCTTATGAGTGCGGATTTCGTACTGGTCGCGCGCGTCTTTGTTGACGTGCGGAGAAACCAGAACGGTGAACCGCTCCTTACGGGTAGGCAGTGGAATAGGACCACGCACCTGTGCCCCAGTACGTTTCGCGGTTTCCACGATTTCCTGGGTAGATTGGTCGATCAGGCGATGGTCAAAAGCCTTCAACCTGATACGGATTTGCTGATTTTGCATTGGATTCCAGACTCCGATTGCTATCCCGACGAGCGCAATACGCCCGTTTAAAGGAGGCGCAATTCTATAGACGCTTCAGAATAGTGTCAACCCAATAAAAAAGCCCCCGCTAGGCGGGGGCTTCTTCAACCTATCGCTTATTAGGCGATGATTTTTGCAACGACGCCAGCACCAACGGTACGGCCGCCTTCACGAATGGCGAAACGCAGACCGTCTTCCATTGCGATTGGCTTGATCAGGGTGACTTCCATCTGGATGTTGTCACCTGGCATCACCATCTCAACGCCTTCTGGCAGTTCGCAGTTACCGGTTACGTCAGTAGTACGGAAGTAGAACTGAGGACGGTAGCCTTTGAAGAAAGGAGTGTGACGACCACCCTCTTCCTTGCTCAGAACGTAGACTTCAGCTACGAACTTGGTGTGAGGCTTGATGGTGCCTGGCTTGGCCAGAACCTGACCACGCTCAACGTCGTCACGCTTGGTGCCACGCAGCAGAACGCCGCAGTTCTCACCAGCACGGCCTTCGTCCAGCAGCTTGCGGAACATTTCAACGCCGGTGCAAGTGGTCTTGGTGGTGTCACGCAGACCAACGATTTCAACTTCTTCCTGGATGCGAACGATACCACGCTCAACACGACCAGTTACCACGGTGCCACGACCGGAGATCGAGAACACGTCTTCGATTGGCATCAGGAAGGTCTTGTCGATAGCACGCTCAGGCTCTGGGATGTAGCTGTCCAGAGTCTCAACCAGCTTCTTGACAGCCGAAGTACCCATTTCGTTGTCGTCTTGGCCGTTCAGAGCCATCAGAGCCGAACCGATGATGATTGGAGTGTCATCACCTGGGAAGTCGTAGGTGCTCAGCAGGTCGCGAACTTCCATCTCGACCAGTTCCAGCAGCTCAGCGTCGTCAACCATGTCAGCCTTGTTCAGGAAGACAACGATGTACGGAACGCCAACCTGACGGGACAGCAGGATGTGCTCACGAGTTTGTGGCATCGGGCCATCGGCAGCCGAGCAAACCAGGATCGCGCCGTCCATCTGGGCAGCACCAGTGATCATGTTTTTGACGTAGTCGGCGTGACCTGGGCAGTCAACGTGCGCGTAGTGACGAACAGAAGAGTCGTACTCTACGTGAGCAGTGTTGATGGTGATACCACGAGCCTTTTCTTCTGGCGCGCTGTCGATTTTGTCGAAGTCGACTTTAGCCGAACCGAAAACCTCGGAGCAAACGCGAGTCAGAGCAGCGGTCAGAGTGGTTTTACCGTGGTCAACGTGACCGATGGTGCCAACGTTGACGTGCGGTTTGTTACGTTCAAATTTTTCTTTAGCCACGACAGTGAACTCCTAGCCTAAAGGGGGTTAGATCAACCTTGTTTTTTAACGAGCGCTTCGACGATGTTCGACGGAGCTTCAGCGTATTTGGAGAATTCCATGGAGTAGCTCGCGCGACCCTGAGACATGGAACGAACGTCGGTCGCATAACCGAACATTTCTCCTAGCGGTACTTCAGCACGGATAACCTTGCCGGAGACCGAGTCTTCCATACCCTGGATCAGACCACGACGACGGTTCAGGTCACCCATCACGTCACCCATGTAGTCCTCAGGGGTCACTACCTCGACCTTCATGATCGGCTCAAGCACCTTACCGCCACCCTTTTGGGCCAGTTGCTTGGTCGCCATCGAAGCAGCGATCTTGAACGCCATCTCGTTGGAGTCGACGTCATGGTAGGAACCATCAAATACGGTAGCCTTCAGGCCGATCAGCGGATAGCCGGCAACAACGCCGTTCTTCATCTGCTCTTCGATGCCCTTCTGGATCGCCGGGATGTATTCCTTAGGAACCACACCACCTACAACTTCGTTGGCGAAGACCAGACCTTCGGTAATGTTGCCCTTGTCGTCCACGTCCGGAGTCGAGAAACGAACCCAGCAATGACCGAACTGACCGCGACCACCGGACTGACGAACGAATTTACCTTCGATCTCGACGTTGTCCTTGGTGATGGTTTCACGGTAGGAAACCTGCGGCTTACCGATGTTGGCTTCGACGTTGAACTCGCGCTTCATGCGGTCAACGAGGATGTCCAGGTGCAGCTCACCCATACCGGAGATAATGGTCTGACCAGTCTCTTCGTCGGTACGAACGCGGAACGATGGGTCTTCCTGAGCCAGCTTGCCCAGTGCGATACCCATTTTTTCCTGGTCCTGCTTGGTTTTCGGCTCAACAGCCACCGAAATTACAGGCTCAGGGAAGTCCATACGCTCCAGGATCACCTGCTTGTCGGCGTCGCAAAGGGTATCACCAGTGGTGACGTCCTTCATGCCGATCAGCGCAGCGATGTCGCCGGCACGTACTTCTTTGATTTCTTCGCGCTGGTTCGCGTGCATTTGCACCATACGACCCACACGCTCTTTCTTGCCCTTGACCGAGTTGATCACGGAGTCGCCCGAGCTCAGGAAGCCCGAGTAGACGCGCACGAAAGTCAGAGTACCAACGAACGGGTCGGTGGCAATCTTGAACGCCAGAGCCGAGAACGGCTCGTCGTCGCTGGCGTGACGCTCGATTTTCGGAGCGTTTTCGTCTTCGACGTGATCAGGGTGGATACCCTGGATCGCAGCGATTTCGGTCGGAGCCGGCAGGAAGTCGATAACGGCGTCGAGAACCAGAGGAACACCCTTGTTCTTGAAGGACGAGCCGCAGACCGCAGGAACGATTTCACCAGCCAGGGTGCGCGCACGCAGACCAGCCTTGATCTCTTCTACAGTCAGCTCACCTTCTTCAAGGTACTTGTTCATCAGCTCTTCGCTGGACTCGGCAGCCGCTTCAACCATGTTGGAGCGCCACTCTTCGGCCAGCGCCAGCAGATCGGCAGGAATTTCTTCCTCACGATAAGTGGTGCCTTTGTCGTCTTCGTTCCAGTAGATCGCCTTCATCTTGATCAGATCGACCTGACCGGCGAACTCTTCTTCAGCACCGATAGCGATCTGGATCGGAACCGGGGTGTGACCCAGACGGTTCTTGATCTGACCTACTACGCGCAGGAAGTTTGCACCAGCACGGTCCATCTTGTTCACGTAGACGATACGTGGAACGTTGTACTTGTTCGCCTGACGCCATACGGTTTCAGACTGAGGCTCGACACCGGAGGTGCCGCAGAACACAACGACCGCGCCGTCGAGTACACGCAGCGAACGCTCTACTTCAATGGTGAAGTCAACGTGGCCAGGGGTATCGATAACGTTTACGCGATAGTTGTCGTACTGACCGCGGGAACCCTTCCAGAAGGTGGTGATGGCAGCGGAGGTAATGGTGATACCCCGCTCCTGCTCTTGCACCATCCAGTCAGTGGTCGCAGCGCCGTCATGCACTTCACCGATCTTGTGGCTCAGACCGGTGTAGTACAGGATCCGCTCGGTAGTGGTGGTCTTGCCCGCGTCAACGTGAGCACAGATACCAATGTTACGGTAGCGGTTGATTGCAGTAGTACGAGCCATAAAGCCCTCGCAAAAAGATTGAAGCCGAAATTAGAAGCGGTAGTGCGAGAAAGCCTTGTTGGCTTCGGCCATACGGTGAACGTCTTCACGCTTCTTGACAGCAGCACCTTTGCCTTCGGCAGCGTCCAGCAGCTCGCCGGCCAGGCGCAGCGCCATGGACTTCTCGCCGCGCTTGCGGGCGAAGTCTACCAGCCAGCGCATTGCCAGCGCGTTACGGCGGGACGGACGAACTTCGACAGGAACCTGGTAAGTAGCACCGCCTACACGGCGCGACTTCACTTCGACCAGCGGAGCGATGGCGTCGAGAGCTTTCTCGAAGATTTCCAGGGGATCGCTGTTCTTGCGTTCTTTAACCTTGTCCAGCGCGCCATAAACGATACGCTCGGCAACGGCTTTCTTGCCGCTTTCCATTACGTGGTTCATGAACTTCGCCAGGATCTGGCTTCCGTATTTCGGATCGTCAAGGATCTCGCGTTTTGCTGCTACGCGTCTTCTTGGCATGGATAAGCCCTCAAACGGTCTTCAGGTTAGCCCGGGACAGCACTCCAGAGGAGCTTGCCCGACCTTACTCTTATCGACTCAAAAAAATAGAAAAGTGCAAAATCAGTCAGAAACCAAAGCCACTTAGGCTTTTTTAGGCTTCTTGGTACCGTATTTCGAACGACCTTGGTTACGACCTTTGACGCCGGAAGTATCCAGAGAGCCGCGAACGGTGTGGTAACGAACACCTGGCAAGTCTTTTACACGACCGCCGCGGATCAGTACCACGCTGTGCTCTTGCAGGTTGTGGCCTTCACCACCGATGTACGAGGAAACCTCGAAACCGTTGGTCAGACGCACACGGCATACTTTACGCAGTGCCGAGTTAGGTTTTTTCGGCGTAGTGGTGTACACGCGGGTGCACACGCCACGACGTTGCGGGCAGTTCTGCAGCGCAGGAACGTCGGATTTCTCGACGATACGCTTGCGCGGCTGACGTACCAGCTGGTTGATAGTTGCCATCTACTAGCTCCACTGTTGACTTGCAGACGCTATTGCCTGCAAGAAAGCAAATGACAGGGCGATAGGCCCTGTCAAATTTAGGGGTACAAGAGTCTAAAGAGGATCTCGCCCCCAGTCAAGGCAATGCCCCGACCTCTTCCACCGTCTTGCGACAACTGAATGTTGCCGCAAGACCTGAAAAACGCCGGGGCATAACCCTTAGTTACCGCTGGAGTTCAACGCCTCGGTCAGAGCGGCCTCGACTTCGCTGGCGCTGACGCGCTGCGGCTTGTCGATATCACGGCGACGCTTACGCTCGCTGTGGTAAGCCAGACCTGTACCTGCCGGGATCAGACGACCCACGACGACGTTTTCTTTCAGGCCGCGCAGGTAATCGCGCTTGCCGGTTACTGCTGCTTCGGTCAGCACGCGGGTAGTCTCCTGGAAGGAGGCCGCGGAGATGAACGACTCGGTCGACAGCGATGCCTTGGTGATACCCAGCAGTACGCGGGTGTACTTGGCAATGAACTTGTCGTCGCTGGCCAGACGCTCGTTTTCCATCAGGACCTGGGTCAGTTCGACCTGATCGCCCTTGATGAAGCTGGAGTCGCCCGATTCAGCCACTTCAACCTTGCGCAGCATCTGACGCAGGATGGTCTCGATGTGCTTGTCGTTGATCTTAACGCCTTGCAGACGGTAAACGTCCTGGATCTCGTTAACGATGTACTTGGCCAGCGCGCTCACACCCAGCAGACGCAGGATGTCGTGCGGATCGCTCGGACCGTCGGAGATAACTTCGCCGCGGTTGACCTGTTCGCCTTCGAAGACGTTCAGGTGGCGCCACTTCGGAATCAGCTCTTCGTACGGCTCGCTGCCATCGTTCGGCGTGATGACCAGACGACGCTTGCCCTTGGTCTCTTTACCGAAGGCGATGGTACCGCTGACTTCTGCCAGGATCGACGCCTCTTTAGGACGACGAGCCTCGAACAGGTCGGCAACGCGCGGCAGACCACCGGTGATGTCACGGGTCTTGGACGTTTCTTGCGGAATACGCGCGATAACGTCACCGATTGCGATCTGAGCACCGTCAGCGACGTTGACCAGAGCGTTGGCCGGCAGGAAGTACTGGGCCGGTACGTCGGTACCAGGCAGCATCAGGTCCTTGCCATCGAGGCCGACCATCTTCACCGCAGGACGGATGTCCTTGCCGGCAGCCGGACGGTCTTTGACGTCGAGGACTTCGATGTTGGTCATACCGGTCAATTCGTCTGTCTGACGCTTGATGGTAATACCTTCTTCCATGCCCACGTAGGTCACGGTACCTTTCATCTCGGTAACGATCGGGTGAGTGTGCGGATCCCACTTGGCCACGATCGAGCCAGCGTCGACCTTGTCGCCTTCCTTCACCGAAATCACAGCACCGTAAGGCAGCTTGTAGCGCTCACGCTCACGACCGAATTCGTCGGCGATTGCCAGCTCACCGGAACGCGATACCGCGACCAGGTGACCGTCGACACGCTCTACGTGCTTCAGGTTGTGCAGACGAACGGTACCGCCGTTCTTGACCTGTACGCTGTCGGCAGCGGAAGTACGGCTTGCCGCACCACCGATGTGGAACGTACGCATGGTCAGCTGGGTACCCGGCTCACCGATGGACTGGGCAGCGATAACGCCGACCGCTTCACCGATATTGACCTGATGACCGCGAGCCAGGTCGCGACCGTAGCAGCTCGAGCAGATACCGAAACGGGTTTCGCAGCTGATCGGCGAACGCACGATGACTTCGTCGATGCTG
Organism: Pseudomonas sp. 21LCFQ010; assembly: GCF_024129905.1. NCBI lineage: Bacteria > Pseudomonadati > Pseudomonadota > Gammaproteobacteria > Pseudomonadales > Pseudomonadaceae > Pseudomonas > Pseudomonas sp. 21LCFQ010. The sequence goes on from NZ_JAMYDZ010000039.1 coordinate 28,879, forward strand.
TTCAGCTCGATGAATTCAACCCACTTCTCGTCAACCAGAGTGCCGGCCGGAACGATGACGTCCTCGGTGCCTGGCTTGAACACGTCACGGGCGATTACACGACCCAGTACACGCTCACCCAACGGCTCTACAACGTCACCGCCTTCAATGTGCGGAGTCATCAGCAGGCCGTGCTCGGTGCCACAATCGACCTCGGTCACAACCAGGTCTTGTGCAACGTCTACCAGACGGCGAGTCAGGTAACCGGAGTTCGCAGTCTTCAGTGCGGTATCCGCCAGACCTTTACGAGCACCGTGAGTCGAGATGAAGTACTGGAGTACGCTCAGACCTTCACGGAAGTTCGCAGTGATTGGCGTCTCGATGATCGAGCCGTCCGGCTTGGCCATCAGACCACGCATACCGGCCAGCTGACGGATCTGGGCAGCGGAACCCCGTGCACCGGAGTCAGCCATCATGTACATCGAGTTGAACGATTCCTGATCGACTTCAGCACCCGTGCGGTCGACAACCTTCTCTTTCGAGAGGTTGGACATCATCGCCTTGGATACTTCGTCGTTGGCCTTGGACCAGAGGTCGATCACCTTGTTGTACTTCTCGCCCTGGGTTACCAGGCCGGAAGCATACTGGCTTTCGATCTCTTTCACTTCGGCGGTAGCGGCATCGATGATGCGCGCCTTCTCATCCGGAATGACGAAGTCGTTCACACCAATCGATACGCCGGAGATCGTCGAGTAGGCGAAACCGGTGTACATCAGCTGGTCAGCGAAAATGACGGTGTCCTTCAGACCAACCACGCGGTAGCACTGGTTGATCAGCTTGGAGATCGCCTTCTTCTTCATCGGCTGGTTGACCACGTCATACGACAGGCCGGCCGGAACCACCTGGAACAGCAACGCACGGCCGACAGTGGTGTCGACAATACGGGTGTTCTTCACGCTGTTGCCGTCACGATCGTTAACGGTTTCGTTGATACGAACCTTGATCTTGGCGTGCAGGGCAGCCTCGCCGGCGCGGAATACGCGGTCGACTTCCTGCAGGTCAGCGAACACGCGGCCTTCGCCTTTGGCGTTGATCGCTTCACGGGTCATGTAGTACAGACCCAGTACCACGTCCTGCGACGGAACGATGATTGGCTCACCGCTGGCTGGCGACAGGATGTTGTTGGTCGACATCATCAACGCACGGGCTTCGAGCTGGGCTTCCAGGGTCAGCGGTACGTGAACGGCCATCTGGTCGCCGTCGAAGTCGGCGTTGTACGCAGCACAGACCAGCGGGTGCAGCTGAATAGCCTTACCTTCGATCAGTACTGGTTCAAATGCCTGGATACCCAGACGGTGAAGCGTAGGTGCACGGTTGAGCAGCACGGGGTGTTCGCGAATCACTTCGGCGAGAACGTCCCACACCTCTGGCAGCTCGCGCTCGACCATCTTCTTGGCAGCTTTGATGGTCGTGGCCAGGCCACGCATTTCCAGCTTGCCGAAGATGAACGGCTTGAACAGCTCCAGTGCCATCTTTTTCGGCAGACCGCACTGGTGCAGACGCAGGGTCGGACCTACGGTAATTACCGAACGACCGGAGTAGTCAACACGCTTACCGAGCAGGTTCTGACGGAAACGACCCTGCTTACCCTTGATCATGTCAGCCAGGGATTTCAGAGGACGCTTGTTGGAACCGGTGATTGCACGACCGCGACGACCGTTGTCGAGCAGGGCATCGACCGCTTCCTGCAGCATGCGCTTTTCGTTGCGCACGATGATGTCAGGAGCCGACAGGTCCAGCAGACGCTTCAGACGGTTGTTACGGTTGATCACACGACGATACAGATCGTTAAGATCGGACGTCGCGAAACGGCCACCGTCCAGCGGAACCAGCGGACGCAGGTCTGGCGGCAGAACCGGCAGAACGGTCAACACCATCCACTCAGGCAGGTTGCCGGAGCCCTGGAAGGCTTCCATCAACTTCAGACGCTTGGACAGCTTCTTGATCTTGGTTTCGGAGTTGGTTTGCGGAATTTCTTCGCGCAGACGGCCAATCTCGTGCTCCAGATCAATCGCGTGCAGCAGTTCGCGGACAGCCTCGGCACCCATGCGGGCATCGAAGTCGTCACCGAACTCTTCGAGGGCTTCGAAGTACTGCTCGTCGTTCAGCAACTGACCCTTTTCCAGGGTGGTCATGCCTGGGTCGATAACGACATAGCTCTCGAAGTAGAGAACACGCTCGATATCACGCAGGGTCATGTCCATCAGCAGGCCGATACGGGACGGCAGCGACTTCAGGAACCAGATGTGGGCAACCGGCGAGGCCAGTTCGATGTGAGCCATACGCTCACGACGGACTTTGGCCAGCGCGACTTCAACGCCGCACTTCTCACAGATCACACCGCGATGCTTGAGGCGCTTGTACTTGCCGCACAGGCACTCGTAGTCCTTGACCGGGCCAAAGATCTTGGCGCAGAACAGGCCGTCACGCTCAGGTTTGAACGTACGGTAGTTGATGGTCTCCGGCTTTTTAACTTCACCGAACGACCACGAACGGATCATCTCAGGCGATGCCAAACCGATACGGATGGCGTCGAACTCTTCGACTTGACCCTGGTTTTTCAACAGATTCAGTAGGTCTTTCAAGGCCTTTCCTCCTGGCGGAGCAAGGAGCAGGCAGTAGCGCCCTGCTCCCATTCACGTCACGTGTTATTCGGTTTCCAGATCGATATCGATACCGAGAGAACGGATCTCTTTGATCAACACGTTGAAGGACTCGGGCATGCCCGGCTCCATACGGTGATCGCCGTCCACGATGTTCTTGTACATCTTGGTCCGACCGTTCACGTCGTCCGACTTCACTGTGAGCATTTCTTGCAGAGTGTAAGCGGCGCCGTATGCTTCCAGCGCCCAGACTTCCATCTCCCCGAAACGCTGACCACCGAACTGCGCCTTACCACCCAGCGGCTGCTGGGTAACCAGGCTGTAGGAACCCGTGGAACGCGCGTGCATCTTGTCGTCCACCAGGTGGTTCAGTTTCAGCATGTACATGTAGCCAACGGTTACAGCGCGCTCGAACTTGTTGCCGGTACGGCCGTCGAACAGCTGCATCTGGCCGCTGTCAGGCATATCTGCCAGACGCAGCATCGCCTTGATCTCACGCTCTTTGGCCCCGTCAAACACCGGAGTCGCCATAGGCACGCCGTTGCGCAGGTTCTTCGCCAGGTCGAGGATTTCCTGGTCAGAGAAGCTGTCCAGGTTTTCCTGACGGCCACCGATCTCGTTGTAGATCTCGGCCAGGAACTTGCGCAGCTCGATGACTTTGCGCTGCTCTTCGAGCATACGGTTGATCTTCTCGCCCAGACCCTTGGCTGCGAGGCCCAGGTGGGTTTCAAGGATCTGACCGACGTTCATACGCGAAGGTACACCCAACGGGTTCAGGACGATATCGACCGGAGTACCGTTGGCGTCGTGCGGCATGTCTTCGACCGGCATGATCACCGAGACAACACCCTTGTTACCGTGACGACCGGCCATCTTGTCACCCGGCTGGATGCGACGGCGGATAGCCAGGTAAACCTTGACGATCTTCAGTACGCCTGGAGCCAGGTCATCGCCTTGCTGCAGCTTGCGCTTCTTGTCTTCGAACTTGTCGTCCAGCAGACGACGACGATCAACGATGTAAGCCTGAGCTTTTTCGAGCTGCTCGTTCAGAGCATCTTCGGTCATGCGCAGCTTGAACCACTGGCCGTGCTCAAGACCGTTGAGGATCTCGTCGGTGATCTCCTGGCCTTTCTTCAGGCCAGCGCCGCCTTCCACGGTCTTGCCAACCAGAGCCGAACGCAGACGTTCGAAGGTTGCACCTTCAACGATGCGGAACTCTTCGTTGAGGTCCTTGCGGATCTCGTCCAGCTGGGACTTCTCGATCGACAGGGCACGGGAGTCGCGCTCGACGCCATCACGAGTGAAGACCTGTACGTCGATGACAGTACCCTTGGTGCCGGTTGGCACGCGCAGGGAGGTGTCTTTGACGTCGCTGGCCTTCTCACCGAAGATTGCACGCAGCAGCTTCTCTTCCGGGGTCAGCTGGGTTTCGCCCTTCGGCGTGACCTTGCCCACCAGGATGTCGCCAGCAGCCACTTCGGCGCCGACGTAAACGATACCGGCTTCGTCCAGTTTGTTCAGTGCAGCTTCACCCACGTTCGGGATGTCTGCAGTGATTTCCTCTGGGCCCAGCTTGGTATCACGCGCCACACAGGTCAGTTCCTGGATGTGGATCGTGGTGAAGCGGTCTTCCTGAACCACACGCTCGGACAGGCAGATGGAGTCTTCGAAGTTGAAGCCGTTCCATGCCATGAACGCGATGCGCATGTTTTGACCGAGCGCCAGTTCACCCATGTCGGTGGACGGACCGTCGGCCATGATGTCACCACGACTGACCACATCACCACGGCTCACCAGCGGACGCTGGTTGATGCAGGTGTTCTGGTTGGAACGGGTGTACTTGGTCAGGTTGTAGATATCCACACCCGCTTCGCCGGTTTCGACTTCATCGTCGGCAACCCGGACCACGATACGGCTGGCATCCACGGAGTCGATCACGCCGCCACGACGAGCCACGACGCAAACGCCGGAGTCGCGAGCCACGTTACGCTCCATACCGGTACCAACCAGCGGCTTGTCGGCACGCAGAGTTGGGACCGCTTGACGCTGCATGTTCGAGCCCATCAACGCACGGTTGGCGTCGTCGTGCTCGAGGAACGGAATCAGCGAGGCTGCAACCGAGACTACCTGCTTGGGCGATACGTCCATCAGGGTTACGTCGGCAGGCGCCTTGACGGTGAATTCGTTCAGGTGACGAACGGCTACCAGCTCGTCGATCAGTTCCTGCTTGTCGTTCATCGCGGCCGAAGCCTGGGCGATGACGTGGTCAGCTTCTTCGATTGCCGACAGGAACACGATGTCGTTGCTGACAACGCCGTCTTTCACTACACGGTACGGGCTTTCCAGGAAGCCGTACTGGTTGGTACGGGCATAGGCCGCCAGAGAGTTGATCAGCCCGATGTTCGGACCTTCAGGCGTCTCGATCGGGCACACACGGCCGTAGTGAGTCGGGTGTACGTCACGAACTTCGAAGCCTGCACGCTCACGAGTCAGACCGCCAGGGCCGAGTGCGGAAACACGGCGCTTGTGGGTGATCTCGGACAGCGGGTTGTTCTGGTCCATGAACTGCGACAGCTGGCTGGAACCGAAGAACTCTTTCACCGCCGCCGCGACCGGCTTGGCGTTGATCAGGTCCTGCGGCATCAAGCCTTCGCTTTCTGCCATCGACAGACGTTCCTTGACCGCACGCTCAACGCGCACCAGGCCAACACGGAACTGGTTCTCGGCCATTTCACCAACGCAACGAACGCGACGGTTACCCAGGTGGTCGATGTCATCGACGATACCTTTGCCGTTACGGATATCGACCAGGGTCTTGAGAACCTCGACGATATCTTCCTTGCACAGCACGCCCGAACCTTCGATCTCGGTACGACCGATACGACGGTTGAACTTCATGCGACCCACTGCCGACAAGTCGTAGCGCTCAGCACTGAAGAACAGGTTGTTGAACAGGGTCTCGGCGGCATCCTTGGTTGGCGGCTCGCCAGGACGCATCATGCGGTAGATCTCGACCAGAGCTTCCAACTGGTTGCTGGTGGAGTCGATCTTCAGCGTGTCGGAGACGAACGGACCGCAGTCGATGTCGTTGGTGTACAACGTTTCGATGCGCACGACCTGACCCTTGGCGATCTTGGCCAGCAGGTCGGTGGTCAGTTCGGTGTTGCACTCGGCGATGATCTCGCCAGTCGCCGGATGCACGATAACCTTGGCGGTAGTGCGACCCAGGAGATATTCCAGAGGCACTTCCAGCTCTTTGATACCGGCTTTTTCCAGCTGGTTGATGTGACGGGCAGTGATACGGCGACCCTGCTCGACAATAACCTTGCCGCTGTCGTCCTTGATATCAAGAACGGCGATTTCACCACGCAGACGTTGCGGTACCAGCTCCAGGTTCAGGCTCTGATCGCGGATATGGAAAACGTTGGTGGTGTAGAAGGCATCCAGCACCTGTTCGGTGGTGTAGCCCAGCGCGCGCAGCAGTACGGACGCCGGCAGTTTGCGGCGACGGTCGATACGCACGAATACGCAGTCTTTCGGGTCGAACTCGAAGTCCAGCCAGGAACCGCGGTATGGAATGATGCGAGCGGAGTACAGCAGCTTGCCGGAGCTGTGAGTCTTGCCACGGTCGTGGTCGAAGAACACACCAGGCGAACGGTGCAGCTGGGACACGATGACGCGCTCGGTACCGTTGATAACGAAGGTACCGTTTTCAGTCATCAGGGGGATTTCACCCATGTAGACTTCTTGCTCTTTGATGTCCTTGATCGCTTTGTTCGACGATTCTTTGTCGAAAATGATCAGACGAACCTTGACCCGCAGAGGTACTGCGTAAGTCACGCCACGCAGCACGCACTCCTTGACATCAAATGCCGGTTCGCCCAAGCGATAACCTACATACTCCAGGGCAGCATTGCCGGAGTAGCTGATGATCGGGAAAACGGATTTGAAGGCTGCATGCAGACCGACGTCGCGGAACTGATCTTTGGTCGCTCCCGCCTGCAGGAATTCACGATACGAATCCAGCTGGATGGCCAGGAGATACGGCACATCCATTACGTCCGGCAACTTGCTAAAGTCCTTGCGGATACGTTTTTTCTCAGTGTATGAGTAAGCCATCAGCGTTCCCCAGCTTGGTCACCTGCCTGTTTGGCTCCTTCGACGGAAGCAGCCAGAAAATCGTGCAAACCCTCTTGGTTTGCGCCACCGTCTCGGTGGTATTGCACGTTGTAGAGCGTTGGCCTGGCCACACGTCTATAACGGAAAAAGGCCGGTGGCATAAGCCACCAGCCATCAGCCTTCTGCTTGACGCTTGGGCTGGACGCTCAAGGTCGATGCTTATTTCAGCTCGACTTTAGCGCCTGCTTCTTCCAGAGCAGCCTTGGCTTTCTCAGCCGACGCCTTGTCAACGCCTTCCAGAACGGTAGCTGGAGCGCCGTCAACGGCAGCTTTAGCTTCTTTCAGGCCCAGACCGGTCAGCTCACGAACAGCCTTGATCACGTTAACTTTCTTCTCGCCAGCTTCGGCCAGGATAACGTTGAACTCGGTTTGCTCTTCAACAACGGCAGCAGCGCCACCGGCAGCTGGGCCAGCCGAAGCGGCAGCAGCAGTAACACCGAACTTCTCTTCGAAGGCTTTGATCAGTTCTACGACTTGCAGAACGGACATCTCGGCAACGGCGTTAAGGATATCTTCTTGAGAGATGGACATGACTCAATTTCCTGAATTGGGGGACGGCCTGTGCGACCATCGAAATAAACAAAAACGCGTTAGAAGGGCTCAGCCTCAGGCTGCAGCAGCTTCTTTCTGGTCGCGAACAGCCGCCAGAGTACGAGCCAGCTTGCTGGTAGCGCCTTGGATCACGCTCATCAGCTGCGAAATGGCTTCGTCGCGGGTCGGCAAGCTTGCCAGTACGTCGATCTGATTAGCTGCGAGGAACTTGCCCTCGAACGCAGCTGCCTTGATCTCGAACTTGTCCTGACCTTTGGCAAACTCTTTGAACAGACGAGCAGCAGCGCCCGGGTGTTCGTTGGAGAAAGCGATCAAGGTCGGGCCGGTGAACACATCGTTGAGGACACTGTATTCAGTGTCAGCAACGGCGCGCTTGAGCAGGGTGTTACGTACGACACGTACATAAACGCCAGCTTCACGAGCCTCTTTACGGAGTCCGGTCATAGCGCCTACAGTCACACCACGGGCATCAGCCACGACAGCGGACAGGGCAACTTTGGCAGCCTCGTTGACTTCAGCGACGATGGCCTTCTTGTCTTCGAGTTTAATTGCCACGGGTTTAACTCCTGCTTGTTACCGTTTCATCCAGCCGGAGCCGGATGTCGTTTTGGTGTCTGATTCGGTAAGGAACCGGGAGCACCATCTGCGTAGGCTTGTGGTTTAAGACTTGCGTCGCCTACGGTCTTGGACAGCCCCCGCCAGGCAGGGACCCCAATTTTTGAGTGGCGCGGCATGCCGCGCCACTGCACATTACGCGTCCAGCGAGCTCTGATCGATAACCAGACCTGGGCCCATGGTGGTGCTCAGGGTTACGCGCTTGACGTAGATACCTTTCGAGGAAGCTGGCTTGATACGCTTCAGATCAGCGATCAGGGCTTCAACGTTTTCCTTCAGCTTGACGGCATCGAAGCCGATCTTGCCAACGGAAGTGTGGATGATGCCGTTTTTGTCGGTGCGGTAACGAACCTGACCAGCCTTGGCGTTTTTCACGGCGTTGGCTACGTCTGGAGTTACAGTACCGACTTTCGGGTTAGGCATCAGGCCGCGAGGACCCAGAACCTGACCCAACTGACCGACAACGCGCATGGCATCCGGAGAAGCGATGACTACGTCGTAGTTCAGGTCGCCGGCTTTCATTTCGGCAGCCAGATCGTCCATACCTACACGGTCAGCGCCGGCAGCCAGAGCGGCTTCAGCAGCTGGACCCTGGGTGAACACGGCAACACGAACAGTCTTACCGGTGCCGTGCGGCAGAACGGTAGCGCTACGAACGACCTGGTCGGATTTACGAGGATCGACGCCCAGGTTAACAGCAACGTCGAACGACTCGCTGAACTTGACGGTCGACAGCTCGGCCAGCAGGCTTGCTGCGTCAACGAAGTTGTAGACTTTGCCAGCTTCGAGCTTGCTGGCGATTGCCTTTTGACGCTTGGTCAACTTAGCCATTACACACCCTCCACGTTAAGGCCCATGCTGCGAGCAGAACCGGCGATGGTACGCACGGCTGCATCGAGGTCAGCGGCTGTCAGATCAGCGCTCTTGGTTTTAGCGATCTCTTCCAGCTGAGCACGGGTAACAGTGCCAACCTTAACAGTGTTAGGACGAGCAGAACCGCTGGCCAGGCCTGCTGCTTTTTTCAGCAGAACCGAAGCCGGGGTGCTCTTGGTTTCGAAAGTGAAGCTACGGTCGCTGTAGACGGTGATGATCACAGGAGTCGGCAGACCAGCTTCCAGGCCCTGAGTACGGGCGTTGAACGCTTTGCAGAATTCCATGATGTTCACACCGTGCTGACCCAGAGCAGGACCAACGGGTGGGCTTGGGTTAGCCTGACCGGCTTTCACTTGCAACTTGATGTACGCGTTAATCTTCTTGGCCATGAGGCACTCCAGTTACGGGTTCTAGCGCCAGTTAAGGCTCCCCGATGCATTGCACATATATCCCGGTGACGAAAAAACCCCACAGCCTTTGGCTGCGGGGTTGGGATTTCAGCTCGCTCAGACCTTCTCGACCTGGCTGAACTCCAGCTCTACCGGAGTAGAGCGACCGAAAATGAGCACAGCCACCTGAATGCGGCTCTTTTCGTAGTTAACTTCTTCAACCGAACCATTGAAGTCCGCGAATGGACCGTCAATAACACGTACAACCTCGCCCGGCTCGAACAAGGTCTTCGGCTTGGGCTTATCGCTGCCATCAGCAACGCGACGCAGAATTGCTTCTGCTTCTTTATCAGTAATCGGCGCAGGCTTGTCGGCAGTACCGCCGATGAAGCCCATCACACGCGGGGTATCCTTGACCAAGTGCCAGGTACCCTCGTTCATTTCCATCTGCACCAGCACATAGCCAGGGAAGAATTTACGCTCACTCTTGCGCTTCTGGCCGTTACGCATTTCCACTACTTCTTCAGTAGGGACCAGAATTTCGCCGAAGCCATCTTCCATGCCTGCCAGCTTCACACGCTCGATCAGCGAGCGCATGACATGCTTCTCGTAACCCGAGTAAGCATGCACTACATACCAACGCTTAGCCACGAGACACCCTTAGCCAACTATCAAGGAAACAAGCCAACCGAGCAGGGAATCAAGCCCCCACAACAGCAGCGCCATAACCAGAACCACCGCCACGACGATCAGCGTAGTCTGGCCGGTCTCTTGACGAGTCGGCCATACGACCTTACGAATCTCTGCACGCGCTTCTTTGGCAAGCGTAAAGAAAGCTTTGCCCTTGCCGGTCTGCAGCGCAACGAACGCGGCAGCAGCTGCAATCACAAGGAGAACGAGAACGCGATACAGGATCGGCTGGGCCGAGTAATACTGATTACCGACAACACCCACGACCACCAGAACGACTACCAGGAGCCACTTCAGCAGGTCAAAGCGGGAGTCTGATGCTTCAGCCTTGAGATTCATCTACGGAGATCCTGTGAAAAGAAAGCCAGATATCGAAAGAATCTGGCAGGTCAGGAGGGAATCGAACCCCCAACCTACGGTTTTGGAGACCGTCGCTCTGCCAATTGAGCTACTGACCTAAAAACAAAATCAGGCCGACCATTATGCTGACCCGACTAGATTTTATCAACACCTCTTTTCATTCACCCAAAAGCAGAAGATACCAATGAGCCATGAAAAGAATTCAAGCGAAGGCCGAGACCGACACACCCGCCTAAAACAAAGGCAGATATTTGCATATCTGCCTTTGATAATGGAGCTCTTGAGCGGATTTGAACCGCTGACCTCACCCTTACCAAGGGTGTGCTCTACCAACTGAGCTACAAGAGCGAAACCTTACGCACAAACTGCAAAATCTGGAGCGGGTAGCGGGAATCGAACCCGCATCATCAGCTTGGAAGGCTGAGGTTCTACCACTAAACTATACCCGCAGAACTTGCAATTCTTGCTAAATATGGTGGAGGGGGAAGGATTCGAACCTTCGAAGTCGTAGACGTCAGATTTACAGTCTGATCCCTTTGGCCGCTCGGGAACCCCTCCTGAGCTGGGCGGCATTATCAACCTCTGCCACCCTCTTGTCAACCACTTTCTTCAATTAAATCTTGGAGTTACGTGAGTTGATCAATCTCGCTTCTTAACTTGGCTTTCAGCCTCGCTGTGGAGCGGGCGCCATTCTATGCAAACTAATTAAGGTCTGCAACCCCTTCACATAAAATAATCCGATTTTTTAACTGCGGAAAATCCTGAGTGAGTTGAGCCACCAACTCTTCACCGACCAGCCGACGACTCTCAGGCATGACGGCAAGCCAATAACGATTGGCGCCCGCCACTTGCTGCACATGATACTGCGTACGAATATCGAGACTCTTCAGACGCTGCTCTACCGCTTTCACATCGTCAGCCTTGGCAAACCCACCCAGGTATTGGCATTCAGGCCTGCTCTCACGCCCCTCCCCTACACCCGACTCACTGACCAGCCGGATATCCTGCTGAGCAGAACGGTTAAGCGATAGCGGAATCACTTCCTTGGCACGCAGGGGAGCTTCCTGCTGATGCCAGAGGTAGTAGAAGACGTTCAGCATCAAGAGCAAAAGAAAAAGCCAACGCATGAAAACCTCAGCGAAGTGGGCAGGCCAGGGCAAGGCCGATGAAAACCAGATCAGGAACAACTCGAGCGCCAGGAATCACATCCTCGACCAACCCCGCGTCGCCGCCAGTGATAAACACATCGAAATGCTCACCCCAGTATGACCTCGCCATCTCCAACTGAGCCTGAACAAAACCGCGCAGCATTAGAGAGCAACCGCGCTCGACAGCCTCTGCGGTAGAGTGCCCCGGCCCCAAACCGACAAGCGCTCTTTCAGCGGCCGCATCATCATAACGAATACGCCTGGTGTGAGTGCGCAGCTGGTTGCGCATCAGCGGGATACCAGGGCAAATGAAGCCCCCCAGATGCAAACCTGTCAAATCGACGAAATCAGAAGTAACAGCAGTGCCAAGATCGATGACCAGACACGCTCTGCGGGCTAAATGGTAGCCCGCCACCAAGGCCAACCAGCGATCAAGCCCCAGGCGCTCATACTCATCATACCCATTCGATACCCCCGCCAGAGTCCGGGCAGGCTCGGCACACACCGGCCTCATACCGTAACAACTGCGCAGCATCTCCATCAGCTTGTGGGTCTCGTCCGGGGTGCGCACACTCACCAGGCGGCAGTGAGCAAGTTCCAGCCCCGGCAAGAGCCCCAACTGTTCCACCAGCGCACTGTCGGAATCTACGACACCACCAGCCCTGATCGAGTCATCGCCCTTCTCTGTGACGCGCCACTTGATAAAGCTATTGCCACAATCGAGTTCAAGAATCATCGCGCAACCTCAGGCTGAGCTCACCGCCACTAAAGCTTTTTTCTATACCACCGACATCCAGTCGCAACGCGCCAAGCTCATCGATACCAAGAACGACGCCCTCCGTTCTGTCCGCACCCGACAAGAGCGTCACTTCACGACCTTGCCACAGATGATTACGCTCCCACTCAGCCTGAAACACTGAAAAGCCTTCCTGCTGGTGCCGCTGCAAGAGCTCCTGCAGCCGGCCGGCCAGGCGAGCAGCCAGATGATTACGATCGCACAACGCTCCAGCCTCCAGGCGCACAGAAGTCCAGGACTGATCCACCTCCGAGCAAGCCTGCATATTCACGTTGATACCAATACCTATCACCACGTGACACACATCAGCCGGATCCCCCATCAGCTCCAGCAGGATCCCCGCCAGCTTGCGGCGCCCCGACAGCACATCATTTGGCCACTTGAGACCGGCCTCTTTAACGCCAAATTCCCGTAGAACCTCGACGACAGCCAGGCCCACCATCAAGCTCAGCCCCTCAATCTGGCGCATACCGCCTTCAATCCGGAGCAACAGGCTGAAATACAGGTTTTCGGCAAAGGGGCTAACCCATTTGCGACCTCGTCGCCCCCGACCTGCAGTCTGCCGCTCCGCCACCACTACGGTTGGCATGGTAGCGCCCAGAGCAATCAGTCGAGCAGCCTCGGCATTTGTAGAGTCAAGGCTCTCATGGACAATTACAGACCAGCCTTGGGGCAGCCCCGAATTCTTGATCGTCTGCTCATCATGCAGCGAAAGCGCACTGGCGAGCCTGTAGCCGCGGCCACGAACTTTGTGCAGCTCAACCCCAAGCTCCGCCTGCAACTGCTGTAACTGCTTCCAGACAGCGCTACGACTGATCCCCAACTCATCGCCCAGGACCTGACCGGAGTGAAACGCGCCATCGGCAAGAAGTCTTAGCAACGTGAGCATGAAATTAACGCCTTTTAAAGAGGCACGCATAATAGCCATGCAGACCACGGGTGCATAGGTACATGAGATAAGCATCAACGGCTGGACTTTTCAGCACGCAAAGCAAAACCCCCGATCGCAGAGCGATCAGGGGTTCTGTGTTTGAATCTTGACGATGACCTACTCTCACATGGGGAAGCCCCACACTACCATCGGCGATGTATCGTTTCACTACTGAGTTCGGGATGGGATCAGGTGGTTCCAACACTC